>JAHIWE010000141.1 GCA_018816105.1 bacterium
AACAGGTATTTATAATAGAAGAATGTTGGATGAGATTTTACAAATTGAAATAGAAGTAGCTCAAAGACATGAAAGAGATTTATCATTGATTATTATTGATATAGATTACTTTAAAAATATAAATGACAATTACGGACATTTAATAGGTGATGAAACATTAAAAAGAATGTCTACAATAATTTCTGAAAACATAAGAGCTTCTGATATATTTGGAAGATATGGTGGGGAAGAATTTTTGATTATTTGTACTCAAACAAACAAAGACAATGCATATATATTAGCTGAGAAAATAAGATCGATTATAGAAAAATATAATTTCAATAAAATTGGTACAAAAACAATATCTTTAGGAATTTCAAGTTTTGAGAAAAATGATACTATTGAAACACTATTTAAAAAAGCTGATAAAGCTCTATATAGTGCAAAGGAATCTGGAAGAAATAAAACAATTATATATGAGGGAAAAGTATAATTTAAACTTGAAAAAATCAAGTTTAAATTAGTAGTTATAAAAAGATATTAGTTCAATTGATATTGAACTATATAATCTCTCATTAAAGGTGGAACATCTAAATAAGTTTCACTATCAAGTGCAACTGCATTTTGATTATTATTCTCTTCAGCACCTTCTGTAGGTTCTTCGATTTCATCATTTTTTGACTCAAATCCAGTTGCTACAATTGTAATTTTAACTTCATCTTTTTCTAAAGTAGAATCAGATGTTGTACCAAAAATAATCTCAGCGTTTGAATCCATTCTATCATTAATAGAACCCATTACATCATTAATAGCGAATAATGAAACTTGAGGATGTATATTAAAGTGAATTAAAATACCCTTTGCGCCATTTAATGAAACTTTATCAAGTAAAGGAGAATCAATTGCATCTTCTAAGGCTCTTTGAGCTGCATTTTCACCTTTTGCTCGCCCTATTCCCATTAATGCCATACCCTTGTGTTGCATAATAGTTTTTACATCAGCAAAGTCTGTATTAATATCTGAATTACCCGGATTTAAAATCACTTCACTCATACCATTAACAGCTTGATATAAAATATTATCAATGATTTTGAAGGCATCTTTCATCCCTACATTTTCATCAATAATTTCTAATAATCTATCATTTGGTACAATAATGATTGAATCACTTACTTTTTTAAGTTCTTCAAGTCCAAGATTTGCAAGTCCAGCTCTTTTTTTACCTTCCCAAGTAAATGGTTTTGTAACAACAGAAACAGTAAGTGCACCTATTTCTTTTGCAGCTTTTGCAATAATAGCAGCAGCTCCAGTTCCAGTTCCACCACCAAGACCAGCTGCAATAAAGATAATATCAGCACCTTTAAGTGTAGCTTTAATCTCTTCATAACTCTCAACTGCTGAATCTCGTCCAACTTCTGGCTTCATTCCAGCACCTAAACCTTTTGTAAGTTTAAGTCCTAGTTGTATCTTTTTTGGAGCTTTAGATATATGTAATACTTGTAAATCAGTATTAGCTGCAATTAAATCAATTTTATGAGAACCCTCATTTATCATGTGGTTGATCATATTACAACCACCACCACCAACACCAATTACTGCAATTTTAGCTACATTATCTGATAAAACTTTGCTTGGCATATCCACTTTTATATCATCCACTCTAAATAAATTTTCCATTAAAACCACTCCGATACTTTACTCCAGAATTTTGAAACACCTTTTTTCTTATCTTTGATTAAAGGTGTTAAAACTGTCGAGTTATCTTTTATTATATGTTCTTTTATATGATCTGCACTACTTTGTTTTTCAGAAATATTATTAACTACTGAAATCTTTTGTTCTACAATTCTGTCATTTTTAACTGGTTTAATAAGTTTTTTACTAGAGTCTAATTGATAACTTCTATTTGTACCTAATGAATAAAATAATAATCCAACAATTGTTGCCATATTTGCTTCGTCAAAACTCATGAAACCATTTTTAATATTTTTTGGATTTGTAACACTAATTGGAATTCCATCATAAATTCTCTCAGCTAGCTTTTTAATTCCATCAAGATAACTCATTCCACCTGTAATTACAATTCCAGAACCTGTATTATCCATTAAACCGCTTTTCTTTAGTTTGTTCTTAACTAAAACTAAAACCTCTTCAACACGTGCATGAATAATAGTTTGAATATAATCAAGGGCAACTTCAGAAATACTATCTTCATCACCAATTCTTGGGATTTTAACTTTTGTAACACCTAAGTCATTGTTAGGAGAATAGTTTCGCACCAATGAACCATATTCAAGTTTTATTTTTTCAGCAGCTGTTGGTGGAGTGTGTAACATAACTGATAAGTCATTTGTAATATGATTAGAACCAACAGGAATAAATCCATTAAATATAATAGAATTACCTTTGTAATAAACAAATTCTGTTGTAGTAGAACCTAAATTTATTACGATTGCTCCAAATTTCTTTTGTTGATCATCAAGAACTGCAAGTGCTGCTGCGTATGAATCTAAAACAAACTTAACAACTTCAATACCAGAGATTTTAAGAGCTGATTTGATATTTGTTAAAGCAGTTCTTTTTGCAGTTACGATATAAACAGAAACTTCAAGTCTACTTCCATTCATATTTAAAGGATTATCAACTTCTACTGAATCATCTACTTTAAAAAATATTGGAACAACATGAACAACTTCATATTCAGGAACAATAGTCGCATTATATAAAGCCATTTGCATTACTTGATTGATTTCAGTTTCAGTAATAAGTCCATTTGGAACATTAACTGAACCACTACTTCTTATACTTTTTGAATAAGAACCAGAAATAGATACAACAGTTGTATCAACCATTTCAGTTGTAGTTCTTTTTGCAATAGAAACAGCATCTTTAATTGACTTTGATGCTTCTTCTATATTGATAATTAAACCCTTATTAATTCCGTTACTTTTTTGAATACCCGTACCCAAAATATTAATATTATTTTCTAAGTCATGCTTTGCAATAACTGCTGTTATACTAGATGAACCTATATCAATTGCTAAAAAAGTATTATTCAATTATTACTCCTTTTCTTGAATTGAAGATTGAATATCAAAAGTGTTTTCTAATCTTTTTAATAAATTTGTCATTAACTCTTCCTCTTGAAGCTGTTTTAATGTTCCTTTTACAACTTCATCTTTTGTTTTATTATATTCTGCAATTTTTGAATTATTAATTCTATATAATACAACTTTATTATCTAGTTTAGCTATTCCTTCTTTTGTAGTAGAAGAGAATAATTGATTTAAAAATTTAGCTGCTTCTTGTTGTTCTAGTCCATCAATTTTAGTAATTGACTCTCTTGTAACTCCTAAAATATCAACACCTGTAAAATCTTTTAATTGAGTATTTGCTAACTCATTTAATTTTTTCTCTTTTAATAATTTTTCATAATCAGCTTTTATAGCATCTAATGCAGCCTCGTAAGATAAAGGAACTGAAACATTTTTCTTATTTAATTTAACAATTAAATATTTATCATTTTCTAAAAATGGTTTAACAATTTCACCAACTTTAGACTCTAATATCTTTGCATTATTTTCAGCTGAAAATGGAAGTTTTGATTCAGTATAATTTACACTTGTTTCTAATTTATCTTCATCTTTTTTAACTTTTAGATAAATTTTTAGTGCTTCTGTTTTTGTAAATTTATCATCTAAATCTTTAATAATTTGATCACGTGCTTCTTCTAAAGATTTGATTTTCCCATCTTCATGTTTATAATCAATTTTAAACTTTTCATAATGGGCAGTAATATCTTCATCACTTGAATTAGACGACATTAAAGGAATTTCTTTTAATTCTAAGTCATAAGAAACTTCTGACATATAAGAATTTTTATTCTCTTCCCAATATTTTTTTAACTCTTCATCTTTTAATTCAACTACAACATCATTTGTAGTTAAAATTTTAATTGAAATATCATCTTCTAAGAAAAGTAATTTACTTAAATTTTCAATTTCAGTGCTATTTGGGTTTAAATCAAATAAAGTTTGAACTTTTTGTAATAATAAACCTCTTTTTAAAGATTGTTCAAAATCTTTTGGAGTCATTCTGTTTTGACTTAAAACTTTTATATAAGTTTCTTTGTCAAATTTACCATCTTTTATGAAAGCATCGTATTTTACTAATTCTTTTGCAATATCTTCATTTGTAATATCAAGTCCTAAAGAATCTGCGTAAGATAAAATTAAATTCTTTTGTATAACTTGCTTATAAGCCACATCTTTTAGATTTAATTGCTCTGCTAACTCTTTATTAAACATAGAACCAAACATTTTTGAATATTGTTCATAAAGATTTGAATACTCTTCTTGATACTCTTCAACTGATACTTCTCTATCGCCTACAACTGCTACAACTCCACCTTGTTTTCCATATTCATAAGAACCCCAACCAACAAAGCCAGCTCCGACAAATGCAATTGTACTAATCCAAATAGTAATAACTAGCCATCTTTTATGTCTTTGCATCCACGTTATCATAAAATATTATCCTCTTAAAAATTTTAGATATGATACAAAATACTTGCTTTTATGTTTGTTAAACAATAATTTTTTCTATGTCTTCAAAGCTATTATTTGTCACTTTTTTCGATAATAAGTCATTTATCACCGACTCACGAATTGTTATTTCTAGTTTTTTACATGCACTTTTAAAAGCCTCTTCTTCTCCAACAATAAAGCACATTCTTTTTGCTCTTGTAATTGCTGTGTATAAAAGTTTTGTATTATGCATAATATAATGGGAAAAACTCATAGGAATTAAAGCATTTTCATACTCCATTCCTTGAGTTTTATGAATAGTTAAACAATATGCCAAAGATAATAAAGAATATACATTTTCAAAATCATAAAATACAACCATATCATCATTTGGATATAAAACTATACATTTCTCTTCTTCAAAATCAAGTTTTATAATAAGTCCTAATTGACCATTATAAACCCTTCTTTCTAGAAAATCACTTGAGCCACTTTTATACATACTCATAGTTTGAGCTCTCATATTTTCATTTTTTATATGAATAACTTTATCAGTTAATTTATACTCATAAAGTTTTGAAGAAAAGGCTTTTCCTTTTGTATGATTGAAAAGCTTTTGAAGTTGAATATTAAGATTTTCAACTCCTAAAATCCCAGCTTTCATAGGAGTAATCACTTGAAAAAGTATTAATGCTTTTGAAATTTTCTTTTTCTTTATAAAATCATAATATAACTCTATGTAACCTGCTGAAACATTTAATATATTATTTAAAATATACTCGCTATTCTCACCTCTTAAATCTGCAAAATCATTTGAGGAAACAGAGTTTTTTTGTGAATAATAGTTTGAAATAGAAACATCAATAAATTTAAAATCCTCATACTCTTCTTTGTAAGCTGGAATTTCACCTTTTCTAATATCATTTGCAATTACTGCTATTGCTTGATTTTCATTTTGCCTATAGATTTTTGTTAATTTACAAATAGGTGCTAATTCAAATTTAATAGCATCAGCTAGTACATTTCCAGCACCAATAGCTGGTAATTGCCCATCATCTCCAACTATTATAAAAATCGTATCATCATCTATTTTTGAAATAATTTGATAAAAAGTAACAGAATTTACCATTGATGCTTCATCAAGTAAAATAGCTTTATAAGGAAAAAAATCTTTCTCTTTATGTTTCATTAAAAGTGATTGAATGGTTGATGAGTTGTAACCTGTGGTATCAGAAATACGCTGTGAAGCTATACCACTTAAAGCAATAGTCATAATATCATCATAAGACATTGTTTCTTCCAGAAGCTCTAAAATAGCCCTACTTGATGTTGATTTACCAGTTCCTGCATAACCTATTAAAAAAAGAGTTTTATCTCCATTATTTATAAGTTCAACTGCTTTTTTTTGCTCCGTACTTAATTCGAAACCTAAGCTTTCTTGTTTTTTTATTAGATAATCATCAAAAGTTGCTATTATTTTTCTATTTTTTTCATCTTTTCTTCTTGTAAAAAAATCTAAAATTCTTTTTTCTGCATAATAAAGCATTGATAATGCATATCTATTTTCACTTGTTACAAAAATATCTTCATCAACTAGCATTTTTGAAATAGCTTGTTCATATAAAGATTCCTCATTATTAAATCGTAAAGAATCATCTAAAAGTTTATATAAATGGAACTTTTCTATTGAAGAATTTCCATTATTATCACAATATTCTCTTAGAGTATAGTTTAAACAAGCCATAATTCTAAATTCACTTCTTGGGTCAATTCCCAGTGATTTAGCTATTTCATCAGCTCTTTTAAAACCAATTCCTTTTATATTAATCAAAATGTATGGATTTTCTTTGATTTTTTCGATTAGGTTTTCAACTTCACCTAAACTTGAATATATTTTTGTAATAAGATTTGAAGTAACTCCAAATTTTGCTAAAAATGAACCTAGTTCTCTTAGGTGTTTAAATTTCTGCCATGAAGATACTATTGTTTGAAGTTTTTTTTCTTTTATACCTTTAAAATCCAAAAGTTCATTTGGTCTATCATTTAAGATTTCTACTAGTTGTTCTTCTGTATATTTTTGTAGTAATTCATGGGCAAATTTTTTACCAACACCTTTTACTATTTTTGTAAGAAAAAAGAATATTTCAGCTTCTTTAAGCTCTAAAGTATCAAATTCAAATTGAACTCCATATTTTTTATGGGTAATCCAATTTCCCTTTAAAATAACCTCTTCACCTACTATTTTTTCAATCTCTGTATCAAAATATGCACCACAAATTTTTTGATTATTTTCTAGAACTGCAATTATGTACTTTGTTTCATCATTTTTATATAAAATTTTTTTTATAACACCTGATAATTTGAAACTTTTGTACTCTTCTTGGCTCATTAATATCCATCAGTGAATTTTTGATTTTTATGTTTATCTTTTTTATAGTTACTACTATTTTTTTCTTTTTGAAGAAGATTTGCATCTTTAAGTAAAGTAGCTCTCTCTTCTTCAAATGTTTTTGAATGCTCTTCTAAATAAAACATTGTTTTGTTTATAAAAACTTTTATTCCCTCATAATAATCTGAATATAGCTCAATTTCTTTTGATTTTATTAAATCTTCATAGTTTTTTCTAGTTCTTTGTTTGAATAAATCTTTATCAAAATTATCAAGCTTAAGTAATGAAATAGTTCTTGTAAAGAATTTTTCTAAGACTCTTATATATTTAATTCTTTGTTGTTTTTCATTTATTTCATAAATCATTTAATTAGCTCTTCTAGTTTTTCAATTGGTCTTGCAATTACAGCAATGTCCCCTTTTATAATAATTGGTCTTTCAATCAAAATTGGATTTAAAACCATAATATCAATTAATTTTTCTTCATCATTAATATTTTCTAAATCTAACTCTTTATAGATATTTTCACTTGTTCTTAAAAGCTCTGATGCTTTCATATTTAGTTTTGATAAAACATCTTTTAATTGTTCTTTTGAAGGAGTTTGTTCTAAGTATTTAAGAACAGAAGAGTTTATATTTTTATTTTCTAATAGCTCTAGTGCTGCTCTTGATTTTGAACATCTAGGATTATGCCATATTTGAATTTCTTGCATTAATAAGCCTTGAATATATATTATTGATTTATTATATCCAAAACTTTTTTATAGTAAATAAAATATTACATTATGTAATATTTTATATTTTAAAATGTCCCACTAATACTTATTGTTGGACCTTTAAATTGATATTCATAATCAACTTCTTTATTTGGAAAATTATATTCAATTACTCTATTCTTATATCCTGCACTTAAAATAAGATCATTGTCTTTCAATATTTTATATCCAAGATTCAAATAGTATTCATATGAATAAGTTATATTATTATTTTTCCCATAAGAAAGTCCATATTCAACTTGTAAATTTTTATCGCTGTTTTTCATATGTAATTCAAGAGAAGGAAATTCTTCTTTATCTTTTGAACTTATATTATAGTTAACTGCATTCCAATTTAAACTAAAATCATTATAAGCTAATCCAAAACTAATATTATTATAATTGTATAAGTAATATAGTTTGTACCATTTTACAGTTGTTTCTAAGTCTGAACCACCCAGAATAACTTGATTAAAATAAGATTCTACCTCTAAAACTTCTGCTTTTAAAGTATGATTTTTAAATGAAACTGCAATTTCAGGAATCAAAACTGATTTTTCATCAACTACACTAATCCTATCCGTCGCATAAATGTCCGTTTTAAGATATGAATATGTTAACTTTGGAGTTATTGAAAAGTCTTCAGTAATACTTACTTTATTTTCTTTCGTATCTTGCAAAATATTTTCACTCTTATACTCTTTTACAAGCTCTTTATTTACTGTTTTCTTTTCTTCTTTTATATTTTCTATCTTTTCAAAATTTGTATTATTTTCAATAATATCTTCTTTTATTTCTACTTCTTCTATTGGAGAAACTGCTTCATACTTGTTTTCTTCTACTTTTGTAGTTTTATACTCTTCTATTTTAGGTGTTTCAATTTTTTTCTTTTTATCTACAAAGTTATATTCAAGCTTCTTTGCATTTGATAATTCACTTAAAGGTACATAATCATCTTGCGCATATAAAAATATTGCTAAACAAGAAAAAATAATAGTTTTTTTCATAAAAAAATCTCCAATTCTATTTGAAGTTCTATAATATCCAAGCTTTAGTAAATTTTTCTTAAAAGTTAACTAAATAATTATATTTTTCCAATTATCTTTTATATAATCAGCAACTCTAAAAGAGTTTGCATAAATAGTCCAAGTAAAAGGAACACTTCCTCCTGTTGGCATAAAACTACCATCTGTTACAAATAAATTTGAAACTTCGTGAGCCTGACAATATTTATTTAAAACTGAAGTTTTAGCATTATCTCCAAACCTGCAACCACCTGCTTGTAAATTTGAAGATGGAAGCGCTGAAATATCTGAAACAATATTTTTACCACCCATTTTCTCAAAAAGTTTTATAGCCTTTTCTTTAATAAAATTTGCAGCTTCTAAGTCTTGTTTATGAGCTCCTATTCGAATATTTGCAACGGGAATCCCATATTTATCTTTATACTTTTCATCAACACTTATAAATGAGTTATCATTTGGTGTCCAATCTGTAAATATTTCCATATTTAAAGTTCTTGTTTTTGTAAAATTATTATAGATTTTATTTTGTAACTCTTCACCAATTACTAATTCACTGTTTTCATCCCATCTTGCAAATGAGGCTCTTCTTATTGGATTTGCGTGTTCAAAAAGTATATCAACAGTTCCACCTTTGAACTTTTCATTATAGTACCAATCCATCAATGACCTATTTACAAAAAGTCCAGAAGCTAATAAATCTTCCAAAGGTAAATTTGTTTCATCAAAGGTAGCACTTAAGATTCCTCCACTACTTGATAAAAAGTTTTTACCAACATTTTTACTATTATTTGCAACTCCAAAGGGAAAGTTTTCATCTTTTGAGTTTAATAAAAGTCTTGAACTTTCAACCGCTTGAGCAGCTAAAACAAAAAGTTTTGCTTTTATCTCTTTTTTGTTTTCATTTTTACTTAGATAAACAGCACTTGTGATTTTTTTATCTTTTGAAGTGTTCAATTTTATTACAAAGGCATTTGGAATTATTGTTACATTATTTGTTAAAAGTGCATCTTTTATTAAACTAGCTCTTGAACTTCCTTTTGCTCCACTTGAGCAGGCATAAGAACCACAATAGTTTGAATAATAACAAGGATTTCTATGCTCTTTTTGTTTTGATATTATTGCTCTTGGGGTTTTTATAACTTTATAATTTAAATCT
>JAHIWE010000142.1 GCA_018816105.1 bacterium
AATTCCTATTGAAACTCCTTCTCCATGACGTAACTGTTCCTGATGATTTTTTTCTGTTGAAATTTCTATTGCATGTCCTAAAGTATGTCCATAATTTAAAAGAAGTCGTTTTCCACCTTCTCTCAAATCTCCATTAACATGGTCAATTTTAATTTCTATAGTTTTTGTAATAAAATCTATTACATAATCATTTTCACGGCTACAAATTACACTATTATTATTTTCTAAAAAGTGATAAAAATCTTTATTATTAATAATACCACATTTTATTACTTCTGCAATTCCAGCATAATAATCCCTATCAGGTAAACTATCTACAAAATTTAAATCCATTATATTATAAACGGGATGATAATAATTTCCAATTGCATTAATTGTTTGCCTAAAATTAATAGCAACTTTTCCACCGATACTACTATCAACCATAGCCATAAGAGTAGTAGGAATATGAATCAATTTCATACCTCTAAGCCAACTACTTGCAATAAAACCTGCTAAATCTCCAATAACACCACCGCCAAGTGCGATTAATACTGAATCACGCGCAAAATTATATTCTTCTAAAATTCCATAAATTTTCAAAACTTCATTTATATTCTTATTACCCTTACCTGCATTCATATAGTAAGTATGTACTTCATATTCACTATCTTTAAAAAGTCTTTCAATTTTTAAACCGATACTTCCCTGAAAAAATATATCTGCAATTAAAATTATTTTTTTGTTATTTGTTACTTCATTAACATAATCTACTATATTATCAATAACACCTTTTCCAAAAACAATATCATAATTTGTTTCATCGAAAACTGCTTTTAATCGTCTCATCTCTGCCATTAGTTTGCCTTTGGGTACATACCAGAATTCACTATTAATTCTGCCATTTCAAAATCTTCTTTATTATTAATATCATGACCTTCAAAATGATCAATAAATTTAATGAAAGGATTCTCACCAATACGTCTATGTGTATTTAGGAACATTTCTTTTCTAAAAACATATAAAGAAGATAGCTCTAAAATTACAGGGTCTACTTCAGCTAAATGTGGTGTATTTTCAGTTATTTTATAGTTTAATGGTTTATTTTTAAACCACGCCAACTTATTGAATTTATAAGCAATAAAAGAAGAGTCAAATTTATTACTTAAAACATTATCAATACATTCAAGAATAGTTACTTTAGATAAAAAAGGACTATTAGGATGAATCAAAACAACAACATCAGCATCGCTTGTTTTTAAAAATTCTTCAATAATTTGCTCTATTTTTATTTCTTTTGAATCTAAGAAAGTAGGTCGTTTTTCAAACCTCATAAACTCTTTTTCTTCAACAAATTCCATAATTCTTTCATCAGATGAATAAATTACAACTTCATCAATTATATCGCAATCATTCAGCTGTTCTAAAGTGTAATTTATTAGATATCTTCCACCTAATTTTTTAACTTCATTAATATTATTATAACCAAACCAATAAGGTATAAATGCCACTATTTTCATATTGATAACTCCTTTTTTAATAAGTTAATTTTTCTTGTTTTTTTAATAAATACTTATATTGTATTAGCAAATGCTTCTGTATTATAATTTCCTTTTAAAATCAACCTATCTTTAGGACCATTGATATAATGAATATAATAATTAACAAAACCTAATCTTGATATATTTTTTTTAGGTAATGTTATTAATACTGTTCTTAAAATATTTTTAATCAAATTCATAATTTCCCTTTAATCATTTTAAACTTATACACATATACTGTAAGAAAAATACTTGTTGCAATAATATATCCATATGAAATTCCAATGATTCCATATATATCGACAAAATAATATGAGCTTAATAACATTGACGATGCAAAAAGTAATTCAATAAATATTATTGAATAAATTTTTATTTTAGCTAAAAAAACAATTGAAATTGTATTACCAAGTATTCTAATTATCTCTGCAATTAAAAGATATAATATAATATTTTCAATTTCAATAAAATCTATACTAAATAGACCTATTACAACTTCATGCTTAAAATAAAAAATTATAAACGCCATTAATAAAGATAAAGGAATTAAAAACTTATAGGCCTCAAATAAATATGATTTAATTTCAGCATATTTTTTTGAGGCAGAGATTTTAGGTAAATAATAAATAGAAAAAGGTAAAACAAAAAACATATTAAAATAAATCATCATTCTCCATCCTCCTTCCCAAATACCAGCCATAGATAAAGATATTTCACTTTCAATTAAATATCGCACACTAATCATCATAAGAGATGCAATTACTCCTCCACTGAAAGAAGCTAGACTAAATTTAAATAAATTTAATAGTATCTTATTATCTTTATTTTTTATTAACTCATTTATTGAAAAAAATATTTTTTTATGCTTTCTTCGAACTAAGTAATAGCTAATAAAAAAAACAATAGATTGAACTGCTACAATTGATATTAAAGCACCTTCAAGCTTATAAAAGATTGTTAATATTGAAGTAATTATTAATGTAAAAATACTTATTAATATATTAATCAAAGTAAATAACTTTATTTCACCTAAACCATTTAAAATTGAAAGAACATATAAATTAAGTGAATAAAATATTATAGAAAATGAAAGAAAATAAAAAATATTTTTATATTCACTTGAAAACATTATTTTTAATGATAAATAATTAGAAAACAAATATACAAACACTGATATTATAAATGAAAAAAATATGCTTATTAAAAGTGCATTTTTCATCATAATCTCTAGCGCATTTTTTTCTTCTTTATATTCAGCAGTGTATTTAACTACACCACTTTGAATTGAGGCATTTGAAAGACCAGTAATAATTCCAACAAAATTTTGAAACTGTCCAATCATTGCAAGACCAGAAGGTCCTAAATACACAGCAATTATTTTATTCATAATAATTCCTGATAATATTTTAATAACAGTATGTATACTTGTAAAGAAAAAAGTACTCTTAATATTCATTCAGTACCTGTATGATTTCGTTAACATCACTAATTTTTAAAATAGGACTAATAGGTAAACTTAATACTTCATTATGTATTTGTTCACTTATTGGATAACTTTGATTATTCCATTCAGTATATGCTTTTTGTTTATGTGGGGGAAGAGGATAATGAATAAGAGTTTGGATTCCATTATCTAAAAGATATTTTTGTAATTTCTCTCTTTTATTTGTTCTTATTACAAATAGATGCCATACATGATTATCTTTTGCACTTACTGTAGGTAAAATTAAATTATAGTTTTTAATATTTTCTAAATAATAATTTGCTATTTCTCTTCTTTTATTTGATTCCTCATCTAAATATCTAAGTTTTACTCTAAGCATTGCAGCTTGCATTTCATCAAGTCTACTATTTATACCTTTATAAAGATTTTCATATTTTTTATGACTTCCATAGTTACCTAATGCCTTTATAGCATTTGCTAACTCTTCATCATTTGTAGTAACGGCTCCACCATCACCTAAAGCTCCTAGATTTTTACCTGGGTAAAAACTAAATCCACTTGCATCACCTAAATTTCCTGATTTTTTATCTTTATAGAATGCACCATGGGATTGAGCTGAATCTTCTATTACTTTTATATTATATTTTTTTGCAATTTCATTTATTTTATCCATTTCACATGTTTGTCCATAAAGGTGCACAGGTAAAATAGCTTTTGTTTCTTCTTTA
>JAHIWE010000143.1 GCA_018816105.1 bacterium
AATAAATCAAAGGATCATTATTTTGTTTGTAAAAATTTAACAAAGACTTAACGGATGCTATATCGTTTTTTCGTATAGGTTTTGAGATATCAGAAACCTTTATATTTATAAAAACATCTGAATATTTAGCAAGTGTTGAGTTCTCATTTCGTGCCATTGCAATTAAAGGTATATTAAATCTCTTTAAATGAGGAAGAATTTGAACAAGTTCTTCACTCTCTCCACTATAAGAAATTCCAAGTACAATATCACCTTTACTAATCATTCCTAGGTCACCATGCATGGCTTCTGTAGGATGAAGAAAAAATGAACTAGTACCTGTACTTGCAAGAGTTGCTGCAATTTTTGCTCCAACAAGTCCTGATTTACCAACACCTGTGATAATCAATTTACCTTTTGAACTCATAATTAAATCAATTGCTTTTTCAATATCAAAAGAGATATTAGCAGCTGCTTTTTCAAGCTCTTTTGCTTCTGTTAATAAAACATCTTTAACTATTTGTTTAAAATCCATATATTTTTCCTTACTGAACAAATATTGTAGGTACAATCATTGGGTATTTTTTATATTTTCTTGTACAATGTTTTCTTACTACTTTTCTTAATTCATCTTCTAAAATTCTATTATTTTTTAGAATTCCAGGTTTGATATTTTCTAAGAAAGTTGTTAATAAATCTTCAATTTCTTTAGAGAAGAATTTATCTTGTTTATCAGGAACTAATCCAAATGAAGTAACTTTTGGTCTTTGTGCCATTGTTCTGTCATTTTCATTAATTTGAGCAACAATCATAACAACACCCTCGTTTGCCATTGTTTGTCTATCTAAAATTACGTCATCTGAAATTTTATGATTTAATTGATTATCAATATAAACTTTTCCAGTTTTTACTGTTTTTACTTTTTTAAGATATTTAGGACTTACTTCAATTTGTTCACCATCACTCATGATGTAAACATTTCTCTCTAAAACACCACAATCAATACCTGTTTGACCATGTTTTAAAGCATGATTATATTCACCATGAACAGGTAAAAAGAATTTAGGTTTAACAAGTCTTAGCATTAATTTTTGCTCTTCTTGAGAAGCATGTCCAGATACGTGGATATCACCATAATCTTGATATGCAACTTTAGCGCCAGCTTTTAATAAGTGGTTAATAATTCCAGATACACTTGCTTCATTTCCAGGAATTGCTTTTGCAGAAAGGATAATTAAATCATCAGGTTTTATTTTAATATGTCTATGCTCATGAATTGCCATTCTATAAAGTGCTGACATTGATTCACCTTGTGAACCTGTTGTTACTATTAGAATTTCATTATCATTATATTTATTTATTTCATGTGCTTCAATAAATTGATCTTTTGGGAATTTAATATAACCAAGAGTCATTGCAAGGTCTAGATTTTTTTCCATTGATCTACCAATAACACAGATTTTTCTTCCAAATGTTATTGCTCTTTCAATTGCTTGTGCAACTCTATGAATATTTGAAGAGAAAGTAGACATTAAAACTCTACCTTTTGCACCTGCGAATAATCTATCAAAAGTAGGACCAACAGTTTTTTCTGTTCTTGTAAATCCTACTGCATGAGAGTTTGTTGAATCTGATGTTAAAAGTAAAACACCTTTTTCACCATAATGTGCAAGTCTATGTAAATCTGTTGGTAAATTATCATATGGAGTATGGTCAATTTTAAAGTCACCTGTATGAATCATTGTTCCAGCTTCTGTTGTAACCGCAATACAAGAACAGTCAATAATAGAGTGAGTAACATGTATCCATTCTACTTCAAATTCTCCTATTTTAATAGGAGTTCTTTTTTCAATTGCTCTTAAGAAAGATCTATGTTCTCTCATTTTATGTTCATCAAGTTTTGAACCAATCATTTCTAATGGTAATGATGTTCCATAAACTGGGAATTGCATTTCTTTGAATAAATAAGGCATCGCACCAATATGATCTTCATGTCCATGAGTAATAATAATACCAACAATTTTATCTTTGATTTCTCTAATATAAGTGAAATCAGGAATTAAAATATCAACACCATGCATATTTTCATCAGGGAAACTCATACCAACATCAACAATAATTGCTTGATTTTCAGTTTCAATAACCATCATGTTTCCACCAATTTCACCTAATCCACCAAGTGGAGTGATTTTGATTTTAGCTGATGTATTTAAGTTTAATTTATAGTGAGGATTTAATCTATCCCTATGAATCTTTTCATTTATTAAATAAGCTTTTTTAAGGTCAGTTATCCAACCTTCGCCTTTTTGTTGATTCTGATTTGGATTTTGGTTCGGATTAGGTTTTGGCTTTGGCTTTCTTTTTTTTACTGGTGGTTTTCTAGTTTCTACTACAGTTTCTGCAGTTTGTTCATTATTTTCAATTTGGTTAGGTACAGTAACTTCTGCACTAACAACAACCTGTTGCTCTTCTTTATTAATTTCTTCCATCTTTTACCCTTGTATGCATTTGGCTATACAAAGATGAACTTACTTCATGAGGTCTAACATTATCATTAATATTTAATTCTTCATAAATTTTAGAAATGGTATTTTTATCTATAACTGATGAAAGATTTTTAGAAAGTTTTTTTCTTGGTTGCACAAAGCATGCCTTTTGAAACTTATTAAAATCTTTATCAAGATGTTTATCCATATCTTTTTTTATATAAAGAATAGAAGACATTACTTTTGGTGGTGGATCAAAGGATTCAGGTGGTACATCAAAAAGTATTCTAGAGTTAATTGAAATTAGCTCAGTAATAATACCTAAAGAAGAGTACTCCTTATCATTTACACGCGCAGTAAATTTCTGCGCAACTTCCTTTTGAACCATTACAATAATGTGCTCACAAGCACTATCTTCAAATGCTCTTAATATAATGTTTGTTGCAATATAATATGGTAGATTAGCAATTAAGTCATATCTATCATCATGCAGGTTTTTTTGCTTGTCCCAAGCTTCTAAAACGTCAGTGTGGATCAGTTTTAGTTTACCCTGTTCTATTTCTATTGCAAATTTAGACTTAAGAATAGCGATTAAATCCCTATCTACTTCATAAGCAGTCATATCTTTGTACTTGACTAAGTTTTTGGTCAAATCACCTAATCCAGGCCCAATTTCTACGATGTAGTTATTCTTGGTGGGCATCGATTGGATGATCTTATCCAAAATAGTCGTATCTTTTAAAAAGTTTTGTCCGTATTGTTTTTTTGCTTTTACTTTTTCCATAATTGCAAGGAGTATATCTGCTTTTAACTTACAATTAGATAAGATAATATTTAGTTATTACGAAGGATTATATTTGAGTAGTTTTGCAAAAAGAATAATACCATGTTTGGATGTTGATAATGGGCGAGTTGTAAAGGGTGTAAATTTTGTTGGTTTAAGGGATGCCGGTGATCCTGTTGAAGTGGCAAAAAGATACAACGCAGAGGGTGCTGATGAGCTAACTTTTTTGGATATTACAGCTAGTCATGAAAATAGAGGAACAATTGTTGATATTGTAAAAAAAGTTGCTCAAGAGGTTTTTATACCTTTAACAGTTGGTGGAGGAATAAGAAAACTCGAAGATATTTATTCTTTACTAAACGTAGGATGCGATAAAGTTTCTATTAACTCATCTGCTGTTACAAATCCTGATTTGATAAATGAAAGTTCAAAAAGATTTGGTAGCCAGTGTATTGTGGTTGCCATTGATGTAAAAAGAGTTGCGGATGGCTCATACCATGTTTTTGTAAAAGGTGGACGTGAAGATACAGGACTTGATGCTCTTGCTTGGGCTAAAGAAGTATATGATAGAGGTGCTGGTGAAATTTTACTTACTTCTATGGATACAGATGGTGCTAAAACAGGATTTGAACTAAATATAACAGGACAAATATCAAAACTTGTTGATATACCTGTAATTGCAAGTGGTGGTGCTGGAACGATGCAACATATTAAAGAAGCTTTTGAATGTGGTGCAAGTGCAGCATTAGCAGCCTCGATTTTCCATTTTAAAGAAATTGACATTATGGATTTAAAAAGATATTTAAGAGCTAATAATATACCAGTAAGGATATAAAATGAATAAAAAAATATTTTCATTATTGATATTGCCTATTTTGTCATTCTCTTACGAAATAAATTTTAATAAGAGTTTTTCTAAAGTAGTAAATCCTGATTTATTAACTACACAAATAAATATTAGTGTTGAAAAAAAAGATGAATTAAAAGTAAATAATGAAATAGAAAAATTTAATGATTTTATTAAACAAAATAAAAGCGTAATTTTAAAAAATGGAAGTTTTACTTTAAGTCCAAAATATAAGTATTATAATAATAAACAAGAGTTTATAGGTTATGTTGGAAATCTAAGATACACAGCAGAATCATCAAAAGCAAAAGAGCTAAATATATTTATGGATGAATTAATTTCAATAAAAGACAAAAGTAATTCTGAGGATGTGAAATTAAATATTTCAAATGTATCTTGGAAAATAAGTGATGAATTGCAAGATAAGAGTTATGATGAATTAAGACTTGATTCAATTATGTGGATTCAATCTTATTCAAATGATTTATCTTCAAAACTATCAAAAATCTGTGAAGTTAAAGTAATAAATGTAAATGAATCGAATAATACTCCTATTATGTATGCAAGAAATGAGATGGCATATTCAAGTATGTCAAAAAGTGCTGCAGATGTGGCACCTATTAGTAGTGAACAAAATATTACTGTAAATCCAAACTTTATACTGGAGTGTAAATGATTATATGTGCTGGAAGAAATGAAATCTTTGCTTTTGCCCACCCTATTGGTGTGGGATTAATAGAATCAACTATTAATCTTACAAGAATGTGTTTATTTGATAAACCTGACTTTTTACTTTTTGTAGGAAGTGCAGGATCTTATGGTAACCACAAAATATTTGATATTGTTGAATCAAAAAGAGCTTCAAATATTGAACTTGGTTTTTTAACACAAAGTGCATATACTCCACTTGATAATGTTTTAGAATCAGAAAATAAATTTGCAAGAAATGACACAATTGTAAACTCTTCAAACTATATATCAACAAATGAAAAATTATGTAAAGAGTTTTTAGATTATGGAGTTGGAATTGAAAATATGGAATTTTTTTCAATTTTAAGTGTAGCAAAAGAGTTTGAAATTCCAGTTGCTGGAATATTTGTAATAACAAATCACACAAATGAAACTGCCCATGAAGATTTTATAAAAAATCACAAAGAGGCAATGGATAAACTAACAAAATATTTAGTAGATAAAAATATAATAAAATAAGAAATTGGATAAATTATAATGGCAAAAGAAGGACTACCATCTATATATGATTACACATTAGATGAATTAAAAGAAAAATTAAAACCATCATTTAGAGCAAAACAAATTTATAACTGGCTTTATAAAAAATATGCAAGCTCATATGATGATATGAAAAATATACCAAATGAATTAAAAGAAGATTTAAAAGTAAACTATCCCTTAGATGTAATGACTATTATAAAAAAAGAACAAAGTATCGATGGAAGTATAAAATATCTTTTTAAATTAAGAGATAACCACACAGTTGAAGCTGTTTTACTTTTAATGAAAGATAAGAAAAAAGATGAAGATGGAAATATTGTTCGAAGTGAAAAATATACTGTTTGTATCTCATCTCAAGTTGGATGTAAAGTTGGATGTACTTTTTGTTTAACTGCAAAAGGTGGCTTTGTAAGAAACCTTACAGTTGGAGAGTATATAGCTCAAATTGTAAATATTAAAAGAGATAATGATATAGCTGAGAATAAAGCTTTAAATATCGTTTATATGGGAATGGGTGAACCTCTTGATAACTTTACTAACTTTGTTAAAGCTGTTGGTATATTCTCAGAACTTGATGGATTAGCGATTTCAAGAAGAAGACAAACAGTTTCAACATCTGGAATTGCATCTAAAATTGAAAAATTAGGACAAATTGATTTAGGAATTCAACTTGCAATTTCTTTACATGCTGTTGATGATGAGTTAAGAAGTGAATTAATTCCTATGAATAAAGCGTATAATATCGCTTCAATTATTGATGCTGTTAAAAAGTTCCCAATTGATACCAGAAAAAAAGTTATGTTTGAATATTTAGTAATTAAAAACAAAAATGATTCTGTAGATGCTGCAAAAAAACTTTTAAAGCTTTTAAATGGAATTCAAGCAAAAGTAAATTTAATTTTCTTTAACCCATATCCAGGAACTACATATGAAAGACCTGAGGTTGAAGATATGTTAAGATTCAAAGATTATTTAAATGAGCGTGGATTAATTTGTACAATTAGAGAATCAAAAGGTATTGATATTAGTGCTGCTTGTGGGCAGCTAAAGGAGAAAGAAGCAAATGGGAATTCTTGAGATATCACTTTTGGTTTTTATAGCAACAGTAGCAATAGTAACAGGCGTGGGATTTTATATACAAAATAAAAAAGAAGAGGAGAAATAATTTAATGGCAATTACAAGATTTGCACCAAGTCCAACAGGATATTTACATATTGGTGGTTTAAGAACATCTTTATATAGTTATTTATGGGCGAGAAAAACTGGTGGTGAATTTAAATTAAGAGTTGAAGATACAGACACAGCAAGAAATAATGAAGATGCAATGGAAGCTATTATTAATGCTTTTGATTGGGTTGGATTAAATTATGATGGTGAAGTTTTATATCAATCAAAAAGAACAGATATTTATAAAATATATATTGATAAATTACTTGAAAGTGGAAAAGCATATAAATGTTATATGAGTAAAGAAGAACTTGATACTTTAAGAGCGGCACAAGAAGCTGCAAAACAAAGTCCAAGATATGATGGAACTTGGAGACCAGAAGATGGTAAAGTATTACCACCAATTCCTGAAGGAATTGAACCTGTTATTAGAATTAAAGCTCCAACAATAGGAACAATTGAGTTCGATGACGGTGTAAAAGGATATATGAAGTTTGATGCTAATCAAGTTGATGATTATGTAATTGCAAGATCAAATGGAATGCCAACATATAACTTTGTTGTTGCTGTTGATGATGCATTAATGGGAATGACAGATGTAATAAGAGGTGATGATCACTTATCAAATACTCCAAAACAAATCGTAGTTTATAATGCTTTAGGATTTAAAGTTCCTAAATTTTACCATGTTGCAATGATTAATAATCCATCTGGTAAAAAACTATCTAAAAGAGATGGTGCAATGGATGTTATGGATTACAAAAGATTAGGGTATTTACCTGAGGCTTTATTAAACTTCTTAGTTAGACTTGGTTGGTCTCATGGTGATCAAGAAATATTCTCAATGGAAGAGATGTTAGAATTATTTGATCCTAGTAATTTAAATAAATCAGCATCTTCTTTTAATGCTGAAAAACTTTTATGGTTAAATAGTGAATATATAAAAGCTGTTTCAAATGATAGATTAATTGAAGAATTGAAATTCTTTGATATGGATTTATCACATCATCCTAAAAAAACAGAAATTTTAGATTTATCAAAACAAAGAGCTCAAACTATGGTAGAGTTAAAAAAATCTGTTACAGATATTTTAGATATTCCAACATCTTATGAAGAAAGTGGTGTTAAAAAATTTGTAAAAGAAGATACTAAAGAGTTCTTAGAAAAATATCTTGTTTTATTAGAAAAAAATAAAGATAGTCTATATGATGTATCAAAAGTAGAAGATATTACAAAGCCATTTATTGCTGAAAATGGATTGAAATTTCCACAGTTATTTCAACCAATTAGAATAGCTTTAACAGGTGGAACACAAGCTCCTTCTGTGTATGATATCATTGCTATATTGGGATTTAATGAGGTTTCTTCAAGATTACAAAATGCTCTAAAAAGAAATTTTCAAAATACTTGATTATTTAAAAATAATCAGGCATAATATTATAACATTTACAAAGGATAGAATAGATGAACATTTACGTAGGTAATTTATCATACAGAATGAATGATAAAGAGTTAGAAGAACTTTTCTCAAAGTTTGGTGCAGTAAAAAGTGCAAAAGTTATAATGGATAGAGAAACAGGAAAATCAAAAGGTTTTGGTTTTATTGAAATGGAAGATTCATCAGCTGGTACTAAAGCAATCGAAGCTTTAAATGGTAATGAGAGCGAAGGTAGAACTTTAAGAGTTAACGAAGCGAAACCTAGAGAAGAAAGACCAAGAAGACAATTCTAATTTAAGTTAAAGTAGCATTTCTTATGCTACTAAACTTAGAACTTATGCTTAACTTTTTTAAAGTTACTCATCAAAAAAATCACGAAATATAGAAATTTAGACGCTCCTTATGAATTCCAATTATATGGAATTATCTTTATTTAACAAATAGTTATTTATTGATATAGGGAGCTTTTCTATAACTAATTAAAAAACTTAAAAACCTCATTAAAGAAATTTTTATGAAAAAATTTCAATTACTTTTACTATTAAAAGATACTACAATGTAACTATATAAATAAAAAATATTTTTTATTTAAATTTAAAATATAATCTACACATTAACTCCTCACAAAATTGGTAATATTCAATATATTAAAATTCTAAGGAGAAATAAATGAAAAGTTTATTCAAAATATTCGCAGCGATATTACTTACAGTAGGTTTTTTAAATGCTGAGCCAATAAGTCAAGATGGGCAAAAAGATGGTTATGACATTAAATTAAGTTCTCAAAAAAGCTTAATTGTAGGAACTAATGCACTTGATATTGAAATTTCTAAAGATGGTGTGGTAGTTAATGATGTAAAAGTTAAGATGAAAATCTTTATGCCTGAAATGCCAGGAATGCCTTATATGGAATATGAAGATAAAGCAACATTAGAAAACGGAGTTTATAAAGTAAATATTAACTTTAGTATGTCAGGAACATGGCAATATCATTTAAAATTTAAAACAAAAGATGATGCAGTTCATACAGTTAAAGGTAGTATAAATTTATAATGAAAAAGATATTACTATGCTTTAGTCTTACTGTTTATCTATTATCAGCTGTGACGATAGATGAGCTAGTAAAGAATACAAATGAGAATAATTATGATTTAAAAAGTATAGATAAGTCAATTGAAGTGGCAAATCATCAAATCTCACTATCTAAAAAGTGGCAAAATCCTGTATTGTCACTTGGATTAAATGACCTATGGCTTAACGATTTAAGTTCAAGAGATAAAGAGGCTATGCAAGCCTCTTTTATAGGCTTATCTCAAGTAATTCCTACAGGTTCAAAATTAGAAATAAAAGAAAAGATTGCCCAAAAAGATAGAAATATACAAATTCTAAATCTTGAAGATAAAAAGTTAGAGTTAGAATCAAAGGTTTATGAGTATGTATATACTATTTTACTTTTAGAAAGAAAATATAAGCTTTTAGAGTCTTATGAACAAAATATTAAAAAGCTAGAAACTCTATTTACTTCTTTATATAAATATCAAAAAGTTACTCAAAATGAGATATTAAACTCTCAAATATCAGCTTTAGATATAAGTTTACAAAAACAAAATCTTAAAAATATGATTGATAATTCATACTTAAAATTAGAGCAAATCACATATACTAAGATTGATAAAATTGATGAAAATATTGATATAAAAAAGATAAACTTATTAACTATAAATCAAGAGCACCCAAAGTTTAAAACCCTTGAAGAGATGGCAAATAAATCAAAAAATATGGCAGATTTAGAGGCTGAAAAAAAGATTCCTGATATGATGTTAAATGTAGCTTATTTTCAAAGAGATTCTAAATTTAATGATTATGTAAATGTGAGCGTTAGTTTCCCACTTCCTATTTATGATACAGAAAATACAGCTAGACTTCAAGCTAAAATGAATATGAATGAGACAAACGATAGGTTAGAACAGTTAAAGCATAACTTCTTGATGCAAAGTGAAATATTAAAAAATAGTTTAAATAGTTCATATACAAATTACAATTTAATAGAAGAAAAAATAATACCAATTAAAGAAAAAATACAAAAAAATATAGAAACATACAATAGCTTTGATAAGATTAAACCCCAAGAAAGTATTAAAAACTTAAATGAGTTAATATCTTATGAAACAAAAGCGATAGATGAACTACAAAAATATTATGAAGCCTATTCTGCTTTATTATATTTTACAAATAAAGGCATAAAATGATTAAAAGTATAAAGATAATATTACTAAGCACCCTATTTTTAGGATCTGCATTAAACGCTGAAATTATAGAAGCCAAACAACTATTTAATAAGAAAATAGTAAAAGTAAAAAAAGAAGAATTAGCTCAAACAAAAAGTTTTTATGGAATAACAAAAATAGATGAAAGCTCATTGGTTGATATTGTAAGTAGATTTGATGGATATATAACAAATCTAAATGCAAATAAAACCTATATGAGTATAAAAAAAGGGGCACCTTTATATTCTATTTATTCAGATGATATTTTAAGTATCCAAAGTGAGCTTCAAATAGCAAATGATTTTAATAAAAATATTTATAATTCAACTCTGCAAAGACTTGATAATTTAGCAATTTCAAAATCCGAACAACAAAAAATAAAAAATTCAAAAGTAAATGAAAATGGTATAGTGGTTACCTCACCTGTAAATGGTATCTTACTTGAAAAAAAAATAAACAACTCAAGTGCCATAAAAAAGGGAACTACCCTACTTCAACTTGCTTCTTTAGATAAAATCTGGTTTATTAGTTCTATTTACCAAAGTGATTTATCTTATGTAAAAAAAGGAACGGAAGCACAAATATCTATTGATGGATTACATTCCAGTATAAAATCAACTATTGATTTTATCTACCCTACTTTTGATGAAAAAACAAAAACAGTCGATGTAAGATTTATTCTTGATAATACAAATAATGAATTAGTTCCAAGTATGTTTGGAAAAATTGATTTAACAGTAAATAAATCTCTTGTTTTAACACTACCAAAAACAGCTGTTCTAAAAAAAGCCGATTCTTTTTATGTTTTTAAACCTACTTCAGATAGAGAATTTGAACCTATAAAAATAAATGCAAAAAGAGTATCTTCAAATAAGTATGAAATACTTGGTGGATTACAAGAAAATGACGAAGTTATAAATAATGCCCTATTCTTGCTGGATTCTGATGCTATTACAAATGCATTATATGAATCTGATAATGAAGATTGGTAGGAAAAAATGGTAGAAAGTATAATCTCATATAGTGTTAGAAATAAGTTTTTAGTACTATTTTCAGTAATCATTTTAACATTTGCATCTTTGTGGGCTGTAAAAAATACAAGTTTAGATGCCTTACCTGATTTATCTCCACCTCAAGTGATAGTTCAAGTTGAGTGGAAAGGTCAAAGTCCAAAAACAATTGAAGAGCAAATATCATATCCTTTGATTTCAAATTTAATGTCTTTGCCAAATATTGATACAGTTAGAGCCATGAGTTCATTTTCAAATGCAATGATTTATATTATTTTCAAAGATGGAACAGATATTTATGATTCAAGAAGCAGGATTTTAGAGCAATTATCAACTCTTCAAGGAACATTCCCTGAAGGTTCAACTGTACAAATAGGCCCTGATGCCACAGGTGTTGGTTGGGCTTATGAATATGCTTTAACATCAAAAACAAAAAGCTTAGATGAGCTTAGAACTTTACAAGATTATTACTATAAATTTGCTCTTTTAGGGGTTGACGGAGTAAGTGAAATTGCATCAGTTGGTGGTTTTGTTAAAAATTATGAAATCACACTAAATCAAGATAAATTAGTTCAATATGATTTAAGTATAGATGATGTTAAAAAAGCATTAGTAAATAATAATGATGAAAAAGGTGGAAGAATAATCTTAGAAAATGGTTATGAACATATGATTCAAGCCAAAGGTTACCTAAAAAATGTTTTTGATATAGAAAACATTACAGTTAAAACTTTTAATTCAATTCCTTTAAAAATAAAAGACATTGCAAATGTAAATATTACATCATCAAATAGAAGAGGAATGGTTGATTTAAACGGGCAGGGTGATACTGTTGGAGGGATTGTAGTTGTTAGATTTGGTGAAAATCCATATGCAGTTATAAAAGCTGTAAAAGCAAAGCTAGAAACTCTAAAAGTTGATGATGTTGAAGTAATTGAAACTTATGATAGAACTTCATTAATTGATAAAGCTATTGATACTTTAAAAAATACATTAATTGAAGAATCAATTATTGTAATGATAATTAGTGGATTATTCTTATTTCACTTTAGAAGTGCATTAATTATAATTATAACCTTGCCAATAACTGTTTTAATAACTTTTTTAATGATGAAAGCTTTTGGAATGGGTTCAAACATTATGAGTTTAGGTGGAATTGCAATAGCCATTGGAGCAATGGTTGATGCTACTATTGTAATGGTTGAAAATGCTCATAAATATTTGCAAGGAAAAGAGAATATATCCAATAAAGAGCGAATTGAAATAATCCTTAAATCAGCAAAACAAGTAGGGCGACCAATCTTTTTTGCTCTAATTTTAGTAGTTGTTTCTTTCTTACCAATATTTGCACTAACTGGACAAGAAGGACGATTATTTGGACCATTAGCTTTTACTAAATCATTTGCAATGATTAGTGGTGCTATTTTATCAATTACAATTGTTCCTATTTTAATGGTATTTTTCATAAGAGGAAAAATAATGGCAGAAGACAAAAATATATTAAATAAATTTTTTATTATGCTTTATTCACCACTTTTAAAAGTTTCATTAAAATTAAGATATTTAGTTGTTGTGATTTTTATTGGAACAATAATTTTAGCATATCCTGTTTATAAAAAACAAAATTGGGAATTTATGCCAATGATGAATGAACAGGTTTTTATGTATATGCCTGTAACTCCATATGGAATAGGCATAGATTTAGCTAGAGAACTTACAAATAAAACAAATATAATTTTAAAATCTTTTCCCGAGGTAGAAACTGTTTTTGGAAAAGCAGGGCGAGCACAAACAGCAACAGATCCCGCGCCATTAGCAATGATAGAAACAATAGTTACATTTAAACCAGAATCACAATGGCGAGAAGGAATGACATATAAAAAACTAATGGAAGAGATGAATAAAAAGTTAGAAGTAGCAGGGCTAATTAATTCTTGGACTTATCCAATTAGAGGAAGAATTGATATGCTTCTAACAGGTATTAGAACACCTTTAGGAATTAAGTTATATGGGAATAATCATGTTGAATTAGAAAAAATAGCAGGATTAATAGAGCAAAAATTAAAGAAATTTGATAAGACTTTATCTGTTTCAACTGATAAGATAAATTCAGGTTATTATTTAAATATTGATATAAAAGAAGAAATGATAGCAAGATATGGTATTAGTAAAAATGATGTAATATCAACTATTTCATTGGGCGTTTCAGGAGCTCAAGTATCTACTTTTATAGATAAGTTAGAAAGATATCCAATTACACTTAGATTTGAAACAACTCAAAGAGAGGATTTAATAAGTTTAGAAAATCTCCAAATTAAAACAAAATTAGGTTTTCAACCACTTAAAATGTTTGCAAATTTAGAGTATGAATCAGGACCATCTGTTATAAAATCTGAAAAAGCTTTAAATGTAAATTTTATTTATATAACCCCAAAAGATGGAATATCTGCAAATCAGTATAAAGATGAAGCAAAAGAGTTATTAAAAGATGTGAAAATTCCTAGTGGGTTTTATTATGAGTGGGCAGGACAAAGTGAATACTTAGAATCAGCACTTAAAAGACTTGTTTATATTATTCCTTTAACCTTTGTAATTATATTTGTTCTTATATATTTGGCTTTGAGAAATTTAACATATACTATGATAATTTTCTTTACCTTACCATTTGCATTAACAGGTGGAATATTTTATTTGGAGTTCTTGAATTTTAATATATCAATTGCGGTAATTGTAGGTTTCTTGGCACTTTTAGGAGTCGCTGCTGAAACATCTATAGTGATGCTTGTATATTTACATGAAGCTATGCATGAATTAAATGAAAAAATAAAAGATCCAAATAGAGCAGATATTTTTAACGCAATTTATAAAGGTGCGGTTTTAAGACTAAGACCAAAACTTATGACACTATTTGCAATATTAGGAGGATTAATCCCAATTATGTATATTCATGGTGTTGGAAGTGAAGTAATGCAAAGAATTGCAGCTCCTATGATTGGTGGAATGGTGTCTTCAGCATTTTTAACTTTGATTATAATTCCTTCGATATTTTATATATTAGCGATTAGACAAAAAGGTAAAATGGCAGAGTGTGATTTAAGTCATTAATTTAAAATTATTAAATTATAGATTTGATTATATTATCTAAACGTTTACTACACAAAATTTAATTAAAATTACCGTATATTTTAGTTAAAAAATATAAGGAGACGAAATGAATTTTTTTACAAAAGTAACAAGTACATTAATATTGACAGCAGGATTAGCAAGTGCAAGTGTTTATACACTTGATAGTTCTCATACAAGTGTAGGATTTTCTGTAAAACACTTAATGATTACAAATGTAAAAGGTGAGTTCAAAAAATATGATGCCAATATAGATTTTGATGCAGCTACTAAAAGTTTTAAAGTATTCAAAGCAAATATTGATACAGCATCTATAGATACAGGTATTGAAAAAAGAGATAATCATTTAAAAAGTGAAGATTTCTTTTTATCTGAAAAATTTCCAAAAATGACTTTTGAGATGAAATCTTATGAAGCAAATGGAGATGAAGGTAAAATGAGTGGTGACCTAACAATAAGAGGTATCACAAAACCAGTTGTTTTAGAAGTTGAAGATTTAGCAACTGTAAAAGATTTTGAAGGAAATTTAAGAGTTGGACTTACTTTAAAAGGTAAAATCAATAGAATGGATTACGATTTAAAATGGAATAAAGCATTAGAACTAGGTGGAGTAGCAGTTGGTGAGGATGTAAAAATTGTAGTTGAAGTTGAAGCGGTTGAAAAATAGTAATTTTTCCAAAAATAGAATATAATTAAACAAAAAAAGGATATAAAATGAATAAAAAAATGAAATTGGCAGGATTAATCTTAGGAGCAGCACTTACAACATCAGCAGCATTCGCAGCAAATGGTTCTTGTGGAGCAGGTAAATGTGGTGGCGAAATGAAAAAAGAGATGAAAGAAAAAGGATCTGGTTCTTGTGGAGCAGGTAAATGTGGTGCTAATATGAAAGATGTTAAATCTGATATGAAAGATGCTAAGTCTGATATGAAATCAGAAATGAAAGATATGAAAGAAAAAGCTACAGGTTCTTGTGGTGCTGGTAAATGTGGAAGCAAATAATAAGGCTTTTACAAAAGATTTAATATGCTAAATATAAAAGGTTGTGGATTAGGTCTTAGAAGTGATTTTTTATTAGATTTAAAAAACAATGATTTTAATCCAGATTTTTGGGAGGTAACTCCTGAAAATTGGATGCATATGCCAAAAGTATTTGAAAAAGCTTTTGAAGAAGCTGTTCTCTCAAAACCTACAATTGCCCATGGTTTATCTTTATCAATTGGGTCTGCTGATAAACTAGATAAAAAATTCGTTAAACAAATCAAAACATTTTTAGATAGATATAATATCGAACACTATTCTGAGCATCTTAGCTTCTCTTCACTTGATGGAAATCAAAGTTATGAATTATTACCACTTCCTATGACAAAAAGGATGGTAAGCATAATAAGTGATAGAGTAAAAGAGGTTGAGGATATTATTCAAAGAAATTTAATACTTGAAAATGCAACATATTATTTAGTTCCTTATACTGAAATGTCTGAAGTTGATTTTATAAATGAAGTTTTAGATAAATCAGGAGCTAAAATGCTTTTAGATGTGAATAATGTATTTGTAAATGCAGCCAATCACTCTTTTAAATCAAGAAGATTTATAGATGAAATTGATAAATCAAAAGTAGCATATATGCATATGGCTGGGCACTATAATGATAAAGAGTTTAATATGAAAATAGATTCACATGGTATGCCTATTTGTTCAGGTGTTTGGAAACTATTAGAATATACCTTAAAACGGCTAGATGTACCTGTAATGATTGAACGTGATAATAATATTCCTCCACTAAAAGAATTAGAACGTGAATATAATCAAATGAAAGATATAGTTCAAAGAGTAAAAAATGCAAAGTAATAAATCACTTGAAAGAGAAGTTCAAGATAAATTCTTTGATATTATTACAAATCAAAAAGAAAACAATCCTAGTGATGCTTTTAAAGTTTATCAAAAGTTAGTTTTTTATAGATATGAAGATATTGTAAAAAGTACTTTTATTCAATTTGTAAAGAATACTTCTAAAAATGAATTAGAAAACTCTATTTTTGAATTTTTGAAAAATCCTCCTAAAACTGAATTTGTATGGAAAATAGCAAATGATTATATGAAGTTTGTAAAAAAACAAAAACTTTTTCATGATAGAAAATATTTATATGAACTTTTATATTTTGATTGGATTGAGATTGAGATTTATATGAAAGAGTATAAGTTAAAATTAAATGATTTTTCATGGAATAATATTTATTCCCTTTCAAAAAGTGCTAGAGTAAAAAGATTTCAATATGACATTATAAATGCAAATCATAAAGAAAAAAGAGAAAATTATCTAATAATCTATTATGATTTTAATACCGATGAGGTTTTATTCAGAGAAATAAATCAGTTTATTTACGTATTGATCAAAAAACTGAAATATTCTACTTTAGAATCTACTTTAAATGAGATATGCAAAGAAAATGAAATAGAACTACAAGATGCTAAAGAGATTTTGCAAGAGCCTTTAAAGGAACTTATCCAAAATAGGGCACTTACACTAAACTAAAAAGTTTTATTACAAATTTTCTTTAATAAGGAATTTGTATAAAAATATGCAAAAATAGCAGCACTATAAATCATAAATAAAATCCCAAACCATAAATATATAAAATCAAGTTCGAAGAATTTTACTATAAAATATGCGATTATAAGTTTTGCAAAGATTTGTCTATAAAGTCCTATGTATAAAAGCATTTTAGGTTTTTTGATACCTTGAAGAGTTGAAACACATATAAATAAAACAATATAAGCATAAAAAATCCAAATTTCAACAAGTAAATAATCAACTCCAAAACCAACAACAATAGGATTAGAATCAAATTGAGTGATGATAAATCTACCTAAAATTGTAAGAGTTATTATTCCAACAGTTGAGATAATAAATCCATATTTTAATGCAGTTTTTAAAGTCTCTATAACCCTATCATATTTTTTAGCACCAAAGTTATTTGAAACAAGTGTTAAAACAGCCGTACTAAGACCAAGAGCAGGAAGAAGCATTAATTGTTCAACTCTATATCCTATTCCATAACCAGCAACTGCTTCCATCCCATAGTGTGATACAAAATATGTAAGAATAAGTGAACCAATAGCCATTGTAAGCATATTTAAACTTGCAGGTAATCCTTGAGTTAAAAACTGTTTATAAACTCTTAAATCAGGTATGAAATATTTAAGATTTTCAAAGTGAATAAGTTTTGTTTGTAATACTTTGTAAAGCATATAAAACATATTTATAATTTGAATTAGAACCGTTGCTATTGCGATACCTTTTATTCCCATTGCAGGTATAAATAAAAACCCATAAATAAATATAGGATTTAGAACTAAGTTTGCAAAGAATCCAAATATTAAGCTATTTCTATATGTTTTAGTATCTCCAGTTGCCACTAAAACAGAGTTTAATGAGAAGTTAAACATAAAAAATATTGCACCAAATAAAATAGGATTTATATAATCAAGAGAAATTTGTAGATATTCATCTTGCGCACCTAAAAGTTTAAAAAGCCAAGGAGCTGCAAAATATCCAATAATACTTAAACTTAATCCTATAATAGGAACAAAAATTAAACCCTTATGTGCATAAATAGTAGCTAATTTATATCTTTTTTTACCAAGAGCATTTCCCAAAAGTGCAGTAATTGCAGATGAAAAACCATATCCAAAACCAATAATTAAAAAGAAAATCATAAAAGATAAGGATAATGCTGCAATTGCTTGTGTTGAAATTAGACCTGCATAAAAGGTATCAACTACATTGTACATAGTATTAAAAAACATTCCAACACTAGCAGGAATTGCTAGTTGTTTTATCAAGCTTGGAATATCTTGTGTGGTTAGGTGTTGTGTATTTTTTCTCAAATTATTAGAATAGAAACTATTCTTCTATTCTTATCATCGCTGGTTTGCTGATGATTACACCTGAGTTTTCAAGTTCAACTATAGCTTTTAAAATATCTCTTTCAACAGAGATATGAGTAGTTAAAAGTAGATTTGCGCTTCCATTTTTTAATGGTTTTTGCATCATAGCTTCAATTGAAATTGAGTTATCACCTAAAATAGTTGCTATTTTAGCTAGTGTTCCTGGTTTATCTGTAACCTCAAGTCTTAGATAATATTTTGTTTTTATATCATTTTTTGACATTAACGTAACTTTTTCGCCTGGTTGATTTTCAAACCCAAGCATAGGTGAACCTTTTCCACGTCTTGCAATATCTATGATATTTGCAACAACAGCCGATGCTGTTGCATCTCCACCTGCTCCTGCTCCATAGAACATAGTCTCACCAACTTTATCTCCAATAACAGAGATTCCATTCATAACACCATCTACTTTTGCAATCATTTTATCTTCAGGAATCATAACAGGATGAACTCTTAATTCGATTTCATTTCCTACTTTTTTTGCAATTCCTAAAAGTTTAATTGAAAATTCGAACTCTTTTGCAAAAGCTATATCAGCACTTGAAATATTTTCAATGCCTTCAATTAAGATATCTTCAGGTTTAACATCAATTCCATAAGCAATAGAACCCAAAATTAGAAGTTTATGTGCAGCATCATATCCACCAACATCAAAAGTAGGATCAGATTCAGCATAACCTAAATCTTGAGCCTCTTTTAAAATATCATCATATTTAATACCATCATTTATCATTCTTGTTAACATATAGTTACAAGTCCCATTCATAATACCTTGAATAGATTTAATATGATTTGCACTCAAACCATCTCTTAAGGCATTAATAATTGGAATTCCACCAGCAACTGCAGCTTCAAATTCAAATGGAATATCACCTGCAAGTTCTTGAAGCTCGTATCTGTGGTATGCTAATAAAGCTTTATTGGCAGTAACCACAGCTTTACCTTTTAATAAAGCTTTTCTTACTATTTCATTTGGTTTATCAATTCCACCCATTAATTCAACAACAACATCAATAGAATCATCATTTAATACGTCATCAATATTATCAGTTAATTTAATATCAACATTTCTGTTTTTATGTAAGTTTGAAACTACTCCAAGTACAGGTACAATTTCGATACCAGCACGTGCGGTAATAATATTTTTGTTATCTCTTAAAATATTAGCAACACTTGCTCCAACTGTTCCAACTCCAATAATTCCAACTTTTAACATAATCTATTCCTATTTTTCTAATGATTTTAAATATTTCTTTATATTTTTTGCAGCTTGTCTAATTCTTTTTTCATTTTCAATTAATGCAATTCTTACATACTGATCACCATAGTTACCAAATCCAATTCCAGGACTAACAGCTACTTGTGCTTGAGTTAATAATTGTTTTGAGAATTCCATACTTCCTAAATGAAGCGCAACATCTGGAATTTTTGCCCAAATAAACATTGAAGCGTTTGGTTTATTCATTTTCCAACCTGCTTCTGCAAAAGTTTCAAGCATTAAATCTCTTCTTTTTCTATATTTCTCAACATGTTCAGCAACACATTCTTGAGGTCCATCAAGTGCTACAGTTGCAGCAATTTGAATTGGAGTAAACATTCCATAATCTAACCATGATTTGATTCTTTTTAAAGCACCAATTAGTTTTTCATTCCCAACGATACAACCAACTCTCCATCCTGCCATATTGTAAGATTTACTTAATGTGAAACATTCAACCGCCACATCTAAAGCGCCTTCAGCTTGAAAGATTGAAGGAGTTTTATACCCATCAAAAGTAATATCAGCATAAGCAATATCAGAGATAATATAAAATCTCTCTTTTTTAGCCATTGCTACAAGTGTTGTATAAAACTCAGGTGTAACAGTAGCACATGTAGGATTATGTGGGAAGTTCACAACTACAAATTTTACTTTTGGAATTGATTCATCAATTGTTTTTTGTAACCTTTGAAAGAAAAGTTCTTCATCAACTTTAAATGTTTCATCAAATACTAATTCAAACTTATGAACAGCAGCACCATTTAACATAAATGCATAAGAGTGAATTGGATAAGTTGGATCTGGAACAACAGCCACGTCACCAACATTTACAATAGCTTGAACTAAGTGAACATAACCTTCTTTTGAACCCATTGTTGCACATGCATGTAAGTTTGGATCTAAATAATCAACGTCATATTTTCTTTTATACCAGTTACAAATAGCTAGTCTTAATTTAAAAATACCAGCACTTGCACTATAACCATGATTTTTAGGCTTTGCAGCAGCTTCTATTAGTTTATCTGTAATATGTTGTGGTGCAGGCCCGTCAGGATTTCCCATAGAGAAGTCAATTACATCTTCACCTGCTCGTCTTGCTTCCATTTTAATATTATTAACTTCTGCAAACACATAGTTTGGAAGTCTCTTCATTCTTTCAAATTCAATTTCTGGGAACACTATTTACTCCTTAGTAATATTAATCCCTCGCTTAAGATTAGCAAGAGAATATAAATCATCAATTTTGATATATTTTGTATTATTAGGCACATCAAGTCTTAAACTTTTATGCAAACTATCTTTTTCAATAATTTCAATCACATTGAAATCATTATCATAGAAAACTATACTTGGATACCATGTATTTCCTGCATTTGAATCGATATAAATTTTTGAACTATTTTGCACTTTAACCATATATGGTTTAAGTGGTTTTTTCAAAGTTAATCGACTGTTTCCAATTAAATCTTCCGCTTTATAAATTGTAGCGCTACTCATATCTATTGAATAACTCCATTTATAAGTTCCCTCTCTTTTAATATCTAGAATATTACAATTTATTGCTTGTAACTCTTTTGATAACCTGAGAGGGCTTATGGCGGCCGCAGTTTTCATCTTGATAGTCCATCTAAAAGTATTGTCTACAACAATTTCTTCTTTTGTAATGAAATATTGATGCCCTAATGCTTTTAGAATATCAGTTAAATTTTTTATTGATTTTTTTGTATTACCATTTATATTGAATGTTACATCAATGTTTTGAGTTGAACCTAGATTTAGTTTTAATAAACCGTTGTTTTCAAGTTCAGAAGATATCCGTGCATAATCTAATTTGCCATTTGAATAAAAATTGTTTTCATTGTTAAATAGATGATTAATCAAATTTTTATGTGTATTATAATCTGAATTTCCAAGTAAATTTTGGATGCTTTGATTTAAATTAGCATTTGCTAACACACAAAAAGCAGTAATTAAAATAATTTTTCTTATCACGGATTATCTTCTTTTTTTATCTTTTTAGGTTATATATTAAAATACCAGCAGCAACTGAAACGTTTAATGAATCAAATTCATGTTCCATTGCAATTGAAACTTTTAAATCTAGTTTTTTAGCAACTTTAGGAGAAATACCTTCACCTTCGCTTCCTAAAAATAGAGCTACTTTATCAGACTTTTCAATTTTCCCATATTTTTTTAAATCAATACCATCTGTTGTTGCTCCAATTAGTGCAAAACCAGCATCGATTAATTCACTTGCTAAATCAGCAGATCTAGGATGTACTAAAAATGGTAAGTCAAGTAATGCTCCAGAACTTGTTCTAATAACTCCTGAGTTATTTACAGTTTTAATATTTGATACGATTAAACCTTCTATTCCCATAGAATAAGCAGTTCTTGCAATTGCTCCAATATTACCAACATCAGTTACACCATCTAAAACTAAAATAAAATTCATTTTTTTGAATTCTTTTATATCAGTATATTCAGGGTGTATAAGTTTTAAAATCATTCCTTGATGATTTCCGCCTTTTGCTAATGCTTGAGCTTTTTGATTATCCACTTTGTGGATTTTTTTGTCAAGTTTTGCAAATCTTGTAAAAAGTTTTTTATCAATTTCTTTTGAAAGAAAAACTTCTTCTATTAAATGAGGGTGTTTTTCTAGTACATAAAGTACGATTTGTTTTCCATATATTATCATAGGCGGATTATATCTAAATAATGTTGATAAAGTTCTTTGTTCTTTTATAAATTTTATAGCTTTAATTAAGCTACATTTTTAGGCTATAATTAATTTTAATAATAATTGGATGGAGGAAATTAATGCAAAATATAGAAAATGATTTTATTCGTGTATTAGACACTGATGATACTAATTTGCAAGATAGGATAAATAGTTTATTTTTTGGTGAAAATGCACCTAAGTTGGTATTAGGATTTATATCTCCTCATTTGAATTTTGAAACAATTTCTAAAAAAATCAAATCAGTATTTCCTGATGAAACAAAAGTAGTTCTTACAACAACAGCAGGAGAACTTTGTACATTTGATTTAGATAGGAAAAAAGACTTACTTTATCATGAAGCAAATGGATCTTGGCAAAATATTGTTTTACAAAGTTTTAGTGAAGATATAATTGATAAAGTAGAAGTACTAACAATACCTTTATTTAGTGAAAATATTACAAGTCAAACAATTTCTCACCAAGAAAGAATAAATAAAATAAAAAATGAAATATTACGATTAAATATTCCTTTTAAAATAAATCATAAAGATTGTTTTGCTTTAACTATTGTTGATGGATTATCAAATAGTGAGAGTTTTTTAACAGAAGCTGTTTATGAAAGTGGTAAATTACCTTGTTTATTAATAGGTGGTTCATCAGGTGGAAAGCTAGATTTTCAAGAGAGTTATATTTTTAATAATGAAGAAACGACAAGACACAAAGCTGTGATTATGTTGATAAAAATGAAAAAAAATATGAAGTATGGAGTTTTCAAATCTCAAAGTTGTGAAAAAACTGATTTAAACTTTATTGTTGCTCAATCAAATTTATTAAATAGAAGTGTTCAAAGTGTACTTGATGTAAATGGAAATAAAATTATTAATATTGTAGATGTATTATGTGAATATCTAAATTGTAAGTTAGATGATTTACCCTCAAAACTTGTGGATTATAATTTTGCAATTGAAGTAAATAATGAACTTTATATACGGTCTGTATCAAAGGTTGATATTGAAAATAGAAGTATCTCATTTTTTTGTGATATCTCTTTTGGTGATATTTTATATTTAGTAAAAAACAAAGAGTTTGTTTCTCAAACACAAATTGATTATAGAAATTATTCATCAATGAAAAAACAAGAGCCAATAGGTGCAATATTAAATGATTGTATTTTAAGAAGATTATTTAATAGTGGAAATTTAAACTCTTTAAAAACATTTAATGATATTCCACTTGCTGGATATTCTACTTTTGGAGAGTTATTGGGACTTAATATCAATCAGACTTTAACAGCACTGTTTTTCTATAAAGTAGAAGATGACAATGAATATTATGATGATTATGTGGATAATTTTGTAGATAAATACTCATCATTTCATGGTTATTTTAAACAGCGTGAAATACATAAGTATCAGCTGCTATCAAGGGTTAGAACAACATTATTATCAAATCTTAAAAGTGCATTTCCATTAATTCAAGATATGGTTAATATTTTAAACTTTGTTTATGAGAATACAAAAGAGGGAAATATTGTAATAAATGATGTGACAAATAAATTTACTACTTTTACTCAAGAAATAATGGATAATGTTAATACAAATGCACAATTAGTAAATGATATGGAAGTTTTAACAAAAAGTGCATCTGATATTAAAAAAGTCCTATCATCAATTTCAGGTATTGCAATTCAAACAAATCTTTTAGCACTAAATGCAGCAATTGAAGCATCAAGGGCAGGGGAGTTTGGAAATGGTTTTAAAGTTGTTGCTGATGAAGTAAAAAAATTAGCTGGAAAAACTCAAACGAGTTTAGGTGAAAGTAATGCCTCTGTAAAAATTACAATAAATAATATAAGAGAAATAAGTGAGAATATTACAAACAGTAGTAAAAAACTAAGTATAATTTCTACTGATATGGGCGATATAAATACTTCAATAGAACAAATATATACAAAATCAAAAGAGAGTAATAGTTTTATTGCAAATAAAAAAGAGAACTTTGATAGATTAATTTATAGTATATCTGCTATTGAAAATATTCAAAAACAGTTGGATATTTTGGAAAGAAACTTCTAGAAATTAATTTTCTAGAAGTTTTTGATATACATCTTTTATAGATTGCCCTGTCATTTTTGCTATTAATTTTGCTTTTATTTTCGGAGCTATATCTAAACTTTGGATGTCATTTAAATCTAAATTAAAACCAATTGTCTCTTTTGGTTTGATAACCACTACCCATTCACCTTTGATATTTATATCTTTGAATTTATTAAATAGATTTATAGATGTATCTTTATAGCTATTTTGGTGTAGTTTTGTGATTTCTTTTGCTAGAAATATTGTTCTATTTGGATCTTTTATACTTAGTTCTTCAAGTAATTTTAGAAGTCTGTGTGGTGACTCATACAGTATTGATAATTTATCATCATTTAATATATCATCAAGCTTTGAAGCACGACTAACACCTTTATGATCTAAAAATCCATAAAAAGAAAAAGTAGTATGAGCAAATCCACTCATAGCATAAGCTGTCAAAATTGCATTTGCACCTGGAAGTACATCATAAGGGATTTCATTTTGTATGCAAAATTCAACAAGTGTAGCACCTGGATCGCTAACGCATGGCATTCCAGCATCGCTTACGTAAACAACATTTTTAGTAAAAGTTTCTTTATCTAAAGTTTTTAAGATTTTATCTTCATTATGGGAGTGAAATGATTTGTATTCTTTATTTGAAAAGTCTAGGTTGTTTCTTTCACCTAGTAGATTTAGAAGTTTTTTTGTTACTCTTGTATCTTCACAAAAAATAAGTTCCGCCTCCATAAGAACTCTTAAAGATCTTTGAGAAATATCTTCAAGATTTCCTATTGGTGTTGGAACTAAGCACAGCACAATAGAGTACTATTTAGCCATGTTATATTTGTTTTTGAATTTCTCAACTCTACCAGCAGCATCAACAAGTTTTTGCTCTCCAGTAAAGAATGGGTGACAAGATGAACAAATATCAATTCTTAAAGTTTCAACATTTGACTTTGTTTGAAATTCGTTACCACAAGCACAAGAAATTGTACAAACTTTGTAATCTGGATGAATGTCTTTTTTCATACCAATATCCTTAAATATAATTATTGTTTAACAAAAGGTCAAGTCTATTGCAAGCCCTTTATCAAACTCTTTGTGAGCGGGATTATAGCAGGAAATACTTAAGAATATCTGAATTTAAGTTTTCTATTATATTAGATGTTTTTTCAGGAAATTGTGACTTATTGAAAGTATTTTGTCTTTTTGCTAATTTTATAGTATTTGCAGATATTTTTTCTTCAAGCTCTCGTTTTGTAAGTTTTCCATCTAAATACTCTAATGTTTCAACAATCCCAATAGAAGCCATACAATTGGGTTCTCTTGTATATTTTCTCTCCAAAAAAATCACTTCATCAATTAATCCTGAATCAATCATGATTTTTGTTCTTTGAGAAATTCTATTTTTCAACTCGTCTTTTTCCCATAAAATCTCAAATATTTTCAAATTCTTTGCAACAGGAATTTTTGGATTTTGTTCAAAATAAGAACTAGGGCTAAGACCCGTTTGTTTATAAATTGCATAGGCTTTTTCAATTCTATATCTATCGTTTTTTTCTATTCTTTGCATATATTCTTTATCAATATTATAAAGTAGTTCATAAGCTTCATTTTGAGGAATATCAAGTTCTATCTTAGATTCAACACCTTGTGATAGCCCTTCAATTAAAGCTTTTAGATAAAAGCCTGTTCCTCCAACAATGATAAGGTTTTTATCATTCTTTAAAGCATACTCTTTTGCTTTTTTATATAGTTCAATAAACTTAATCACATCAAAATTAATATTAGGGAAAACTTCATCAATTCCAAAATGAACAATATCTCCTCTTTCTTGCACTGTTGGTTTCGCAGATGCAATTTCAATATCTTTATAAACACATAAAGAATCAAGAGATAAAATAATAGAGTTTGTAATGCTGGCTATTTGTAAAGATAGGGCTGTTTTACCAGAGGCTGTTGAGCCAATGATTGCTATTTCTTTCATTTTTGTTTTTTTGCTTTACTTGAACAATCTTCTAGTTTTTGATTTAACTCATTTATCTCTTTTTCTTTTTGAATAAGAGTTTTTAATAAATCAGATATGTCATTTGATCCTGAGTTAATAACATCAGTTTGTGATTTAGAAGTACAAGCTGTAAATGTAAAAGTTGTAAGTAGTAAAAAGATTAGTATTATGTTTTTTTTCATTAGTTTCTTTCATAAAAATAAGATAAAAATTATTATAACTAGAAAAAGTTTATATTAATATTTTTAATATTATCTTCGGTACAATTTGCTTATGAATAAGCTTAAACAAAAACTAAATGACTTTAATGAACTAGTAATGTTCAAACACTCGATTTTTTCACTGCCTTTTATTTTCATAGCAATGATAGTAGCAGCAAATGGCTGGTTTGGTATCAAACTATTTGTACTTGGAATTCTAGCGGCGTTGACTGCCAGAAATTTTGCCATGGGATTTAATAGATATATGGATAGAGATATTGATGCTTTAAATCCAAGAACAATCAATAGACCAAATGTAGATGGAAGAATCTCAGCATCTCAAATGCTACTTTTTACAATAGGAAATGCCTTAGGATTTATCCTTGTAGCGTATTTTGTAAATGACTTGGCATTGATACTATCTTTACCTATTTTATTTGTAATTGGTTCATACTCATATTTCAAAAGATTTTCATATTTGGCCCATGTAATACTAGGCGTTTCACTAGCATTAGCTCCAATTGCAGGAGTTGTAGCTGTTAGTGAAACTATAACATTTTGGTCAGTATTATTAAGTATTGGAGTTATGTTTTGGGTAGCTGGATTTGATTTACTATATTCACTTCAAGATATAGAAGTAGATAAACAACTAGGACTTCACTCAATTCCATCTAAATTTGGAGTTGAGAAAACAATGATGTTATCAAAAATATTTCATGCTCTAACAGTTGTTTTCTGGCTTTTATTTGTAATATTTTCAGGAAGCTCATATTTCGCATATTTAGCTGTATTAATAAGTGCCTTGATGTTAAGCTATGAACACTACTTAGTAAATAAAGATTTCAAAAAAATAGATAAAGCATTTTTTACAGTAAATGGATATCTAGGAATAATATTTTTAATCTTAATTATCATTGATAAATTTTCTAAAATTTAGATTAAGTTTATCTATGATAAAATTCCAATCTTAAAACGCGTCTGTGGCTCAACTGGATAGAGCACTGGGTTTCGGCCCCGGCGGTTGTAGGTTCGAATCCTACCAGGCGTACCACTTCAAAAGCTCGATATAATGGCTCCTCTAGAGTTTTTATATCGGGCTTTTTTTATATCTAAAATAAACTCTGAAATTCTAAGATATATTTTGTTTATAAATTATCAAAAAAATTAAAATAAAAATAGACTTATGAAAAAGTAAATGTAATATAAGAGAGTTTAAAATATTATATATAAATAATTTGAACTCTATTGCATAGAGTAATAAAAGCTTTTATAGTGTGAAATCTAAGATAAAATAATTTAATATTTAAGTAATAATAGCAATAATTAAATGATAATATTCTTTTAACTTTATTTTTAATAATTTTTGTGCTAGAATAAAAATCGAGTTAGAATATCTCTACTTAAGGAAAAAAATGCCATATCTTGTCTCTTCTATAATAGCAGTTGTATCAGCAATGGTTATAATGTTTACAAGATATGAGGCGGATGATAGTACTATCACAGCAGAGCTTGATAGAATGAAGTCTATGTTTGTATCAGTTGATGGCTTTGTAAATACTTATGTTGAGTCAGGTGGAGATTTGACAATTGTTAACTTTGAAGAGTTGTATGATGCTGGTATTTTGCTGGGGAATATAAGACAAAGTGCTGTAGGAGCCACAGATAAAGAACTTGACTCTGATGGAAGTGGTTTCGCATCGACACTTACTTTTCCTGGGAGTACGGTAATTTGGCAATTAATACCAAATAAGGATGATAGTAGTTCTTATAAGGTATTAGTTGATATGACAAAAAATTCAACACTATTATCTAAGGGAACATTTGCAGAGAGTTTTTCAGGTAGAGAATATTGTGAAAAAATATTATTTGGAACATTTCAAACAAAAGGAAAAACTTATGATGCAACAGCTGGATCAGAGGATTTCAAAGAGGATGGTACAAATAAAGATGGGTTTTTTGTCTGTATAGTTTATAAATAACTATTTGGGTATAACTAAATAAAAGTTGTAGTATAATGCGATTCAGAATCGAAATTTAAATTCAAAAAAAAGGATGTAAGAATGCCACAGTTGATAGCAATGGTAATAGTAGTAGTTGGAGCAATGATTTATATGTTCCAAACATTTGGTGGTACAGGTGATAAAATTGAGAGTGTTGCAATTAAAGCAAGTGTTATCACAGAAATTAATAACATAAAAGATGGAATTAAGATCGCAGCTAAAGCTGGAATGATTGAAAAAGTAGCAAGTTCATCAACCGACGCAGTAACAAAGTTAGAAGGTTTAGCGGAAATGGGATATTTTGCTGAACAAATAAATGATCAACTAAATTTAGATGGTGATACAGGTACAGATAAAGTTAATGTGTATGATGCTATTTCTTTTGGTGGAACAAAAGGTACAGCTCCTGTGGGAGAAGATGCTGATACAGATACAAGTGATATGAAAATTTCATTAGCAACACTAAAAGGTCATATCCCAGGCATTTATGTGAATTTAGGGGATGGTGCACTTAAAGATAATGCAGCCTTTATTGAAGCTCAAATAGCGAATGACTTACAAGGTATTGCACATATTGATAGAGCTGCAGTATCTGCAACAACTGGGGCTGATGCTATAATTACTACAGGTGTTTTACAAAGAGTTCCTCAAGATACTGCTACTGGTGGAACAGGGACAAATAGTGATGGTAAATTTATTATTTATTTCACGGATTTTGGTACTGATGAGTTAGTTAGATAAATATTAGACATTTAGGCTTTAAAGCCTAGATGGTTAATTTTGAAAACAAAAACTAAGTGCTAATTCTAGTATTTAGTTTTTGTTTTATAAAAAAGAAAGGTACATTTTAAATGTTAGGAAATATATGGCTACCCTCAGTTCTTATTGTTACAGCTATATTTTCAGCAGGTGCTTTGTACAAATCTTTTAGTGATATTCAAGAAGTAAAACAAATACAAGAAAATTATGAAATAGTTTCAGAAATCAAAATACTATTAGCAAAACAATATAACAAAAATCCCCAAGATATTACAAGAGATGAAATAATTGCCCACTTACCAAGTGGTGGAAATTGGGAAAAGGTTTTATTACTTGATAGAAATAAAGATAGTAATTTATCAAATAAAGAGTTAGTAAATGAAGATGGAAATTTTGAGATAAATGAAGATGAAAAGTTAAAGCTTTTAGCATTGAAATCAAAATTAAAAAATATTACAGATGTAAGTTCTATTACAGTTGATTCAAATAAAAAATATACTTTTAAATCAGGTGAATTAGAAAAGAATATAGTTTTAAATGACATAGAAATAGAAAAAAGTTTAGATAGAGCTGTACATTTTTTGGGAGTTGAAATATTGTATTCAGGGGTTACATCTCCTACTTCCTCATTTTTAGACACTAAATTGAGTGATATTATAAATGAATTTACTCCATATGATACTATGTATCAAGACTTTAGAACTGCAGCTGAAATATCAGCTAATACTGTTTTAGACGATAGTGAGACATTGAAAAGAAAAAAACTTTATTTCAAAACAAAAATAAAAGAAAAATTAGAAAAAAATGAAACTGCTATTGAAGCTAGATTATATTTGCTTTTGAAAGATAAGTTATGATTAAAAATATTTTTTTATTAATTTTTAGCTTTCATATTCTTTATGCGGATTTAACAGATTTTGATACAAGACAAATTGCATTACAAGATATAAAGAAAGTTGTTCAAAATGAAGAATCAATAGCAAGAGCGTATGAGCAATATATTTTGGATAAATATGATATCCCTTCTAGTATTTCAGTTTTATTCACAGCCACAGGAGATTATTTAGGGGTAAAAACAGATTTTTTATCTTCTATACAAGATTTTGATACTAAATTTACATCTTTTAGCTTAAATAATGATAGTTTATCTTATGCTTTAAAAAATACTTTATCAAATGATTCTGCTTTAAAAGAGTTATATGAAGGTAATACTTTTAGAAAAAAAACATATTTTAGAAATAATAAGATTTATTTTATTCTTGAAGATGCATTTGCAAAGCACCTATATAATTTAATTAAACAAGAAACACAAGGATTACTTAATCCTTGTGTTTCTACAAGTTCTGGGAAAAGTTGTATATATAATAATCATGTATATGTAAAACCTACATATACATCAGGTATAATCACAGATTTTTTATTAAATTATCATATTGATAAATTTAAGACAGGGCCAATAATAATAACAAGTAATACGGCATATCATATAACAAAAACAGAATTTAATTCTATACCAAAAGGTGCATTACTTTATGATACAACGGGTGCTAAATATGTTAAAACAACTCTTGGAATCGAGGCTTTAAAATGATAAAAATATTATTTTTGATATTTTGTTTATTATCATTAAATGCTCAAGATAGTTTAACAGCTCAAAAACAAAATACTCTTTATGTTCAGAATCTAATAGAAACAGAAGAAAATATAGCAAAAATGTTTGAAAAGTATATTTTAACAGAGTTTGCAATACCAACTTTAGATAAGTTATCAACTAATAGTTATTTAGGAAGTAATTTTTCTACTACAAATAAAATGGGAACAAATATTGCTTTTGAGAATACCTCTACTTTAAGAATTAAATATGCTATAACAAAAGATGAATATAGAGCAGAAAGAATAAATGGAAATCAGAATTTTTTGGTTTTATTTTATAATAGAGAATTGCATAGAAATTATACTTCTGCATTTGATGATAGTACAGATTTAGCAAAATCTTATATTCAGATAAGCTTAAAATCTAAAGAAGCACAAACACTTTTTGCTATTCTGAATACTGGTAATACGATTGCAAAAGAATGTGCAAATAATCTTACGAATACTTATTGTAATAAAAATAAAAAAACTATCAGATGGTATACTGATAGTTCACAATGGATAGAATATGATAAAATTGATTTTAATAATGGAAATGTAACAATTAGTAGTTCTGGATTATTAAGCAATTCAAAGTTAAATGATTTAGCTGTGGGTTCTTATATTTTTGTAGAAAACTCAACTAGATATGTAAAACTAACAAATAATGCTGATGGTAGTTTACAAATATTGAAGGTGGATTAAATCAAAACTTTTATAATAATACTAATTTTTATAAACTTAATGTTTGCCAATAGTGAAAATTTATCTATGATGAATGCAATAAAAAATGTAATTCAAAAAGAAGAATATATCTCACTAGCAATTAATAAATATATTTTACAAACAGGAACTATTCCTAAAAATAATAATGAATTAGATTGGACCAAATTATCAGTTGAAGGTTATTTAGGTTTAAACTTTAATAAAAATAATCCAATTACGGGAGCAGATATAAAAGTAACTTTTGATTCAAAAAATAGTGCTTTTATTCAAGGTGTGTATGAAAATGTAAATAAATATAGTACTGATAATAATTATTTATATAATTTTTACATAAATAAAATATTTAGGGTAAATACTATTCCTCCTATAAATATTACAAAGGAAAAATTACTAATTGGTTCACAAGTAACATATAATGACATTCAAAAAGATATTGTATCTTTAATAAATGAAAATAATAGTGACAAAAGAATAAAACTCTCTTCTCAAAATTGCGAGAGTGGTAAATATTTTTATGAGTTAAGAAATTCTAAATTAACTTATAAATATTGTAAAGCTTCAGATATATCAATTGAAGTTTATCAAGAAGCTCCTATTTACTTGGAAGATTGGGAAGATTTACAATATGTAAGAGGGAATATTGGTGATAAGGCATATGTTAAGAAAAATGGCTCTTGGTATGAATACTACTATCAAGGTGAAACAGCTATAAGGTGGATAGCTTCAGGTATTGGTGATGCATTAACCGGAGTTAATGATTCTTTGGATTTAGCAGATAGAATTTTATCATATATCCCTGATTCAAAAGATTTAGTCTTTAGACGTGATGGTGGGTGTATGCTTGCAAATGGAGATATATTTTGTTGGGGTAATAATCAGTATAAAAAAGCAGGAATTGAATCCTATGGTCAACTAGATAAGACTTTAACTCCTAATTATATAAATACTCCTGTAATGTTGAAAGTACAAATAAGTGATATTACTCAAAAAGGAAAAAATTGGTATAACAATCCTTACCGAATTAAATTTGAAAAAATGTCTATGAATAGTACAAATGTTTGTGGAATATCTCCTATTTTTGATTACTTTGATGGGATTCAGAAAAAATTTGGAGGAGATTTATATTGTAATGGAAAAATATCATCAAGTTCTTTTGAAGATATGGATATTACAAAAAATGAAACTTCTATTTTAAAGAGAAATATATTTTTTTCAACAGGAAAATCTGATGAAATTGAAAATTCAAATGAAATATATTTAAAAGATATAGTTATGGTTGAAGATGCAGTTGCCGTACTTTCCGATGCTGGTAAGATATATACTTATGGTAGAAATTATCAAGGAGCCTTAGGAATAGGAAAAGATGATTTCTTTTTTAGTCAAAAAGATCCAATTGAAGTAAAAAATAGTGGTCAAGTCTTTAAAAAGATATTTGCATTAAGAGATATCAAAGGTTTTGGAGCAATTGATAATAATAATTTATTTTATATTTGGGGAGAAAGACCAAATGGAAAAGTTTATACAGAACCTACTATGTTAAATGGTTCAATACAATTTAATCCAGATGCAATTTTTACAAATAGTAAAGACTTTATTCTTAAAGGTGCTAATAATGTATTTTATAGAACAGATGGAGATAGAGAATTTAGAGCGTTAACCCAAATACCAAGTACAGCAATTAGTGCATCTATTTATGATAATAATGGGAAAGAACTTTATTTGTATGCAGATAAAGATTTAGTTTTAAAAGGAAGCACAGAACTTATCACTTGTCGAACTACTACTGGGAGTTTATGCTCAAATAGTACAGAAAATATGATATTTAATAGTGCATTAAAAGAATTAAATACTACTTCAAATAAAATAAATGGAACTGACTATGCAAATTTTTCAAATGTATCTATTTTTCAATTAGATAATGTAATAAAAGAATTTTCTGAAGATTTTGAATCAACAGCAACCGGGTGGAGTAATAATACAAGAACTTTGGTTTCTGATAATGGAGATACTACTCAAATTCCCGTAACAAATTTTTTAGGTAGATTTCCTGTAGTAAATACAAATGGTACACCTTATGTATTAAGCAAAACATTTACTTTTTCTGGTTATGCAAATCATGAAGTGGAAATAGAGTTTGATTTTTATGAAATTGATACCTGGGATGGTGAAAGATTTGAAGTATATGCTAATGATGAATTATTAGCTGTAGATCATTTTGTTATGGATGGACAACAATTTATCCAAGATAGTAATATAACAGGAGAAAATTTACAAAATAATGTAGGAAGAACAGGTAGTTTTGGAGTAGATGGGGATCAAAGATACCGATATAAATTAAAAGCTAAATTGGATTCAAATGGAAAAGTAAAATTGAGACTTGAAACAAAGTATGAAACTGAAGCACCCTATGGAAATTATTGGTCAAATATTTATGAAGATGTTGAAAATGAATCTTGGGGAATTGATAATGTACAAATTAAATTAAAAGAGACAAATAAAACATTTGTTTGTGCCATGACTGGAGTGGGAAGTGCTTCTCAGATGTATTGTTGGGGTGATGTTGCTAGAAGTATACCTATTTTAAGCACTTCTTTATATGATGTAAGTAAAATTACTACTATAAATAAATTATTTATTACTCAAGAGGGTGATAAAAAAGCGCAAATGTCATTTGGTGAGTATTATTATGATGGAAAATTGTGGCTAAAATATCCAACTTATATCGGTGGATTTGATTATGCATTTTATTTTAAATAAGGAACTATATATTGAAAAACTTTAAAACTTTAATACCGTTTACGATTTTTACATTACTTTTTGTAGGATGTAGTGAGAAAAGCTATCATAATGAAATGTTAGATAGTACTAAGCTGTCTTTAGATAAACAAGATTATAAAGACATTAAAAAATCTTATACAGGGTCTTTGGTCGATGAGAAGTTTAAAGATAAAGAGTTCATTTCTATTTTAGAAGATAAATCACTTGGAGATATTCTAAAAGAGATGGAGATAATGGATGGAAATTTCTATTATCTGAAAAGTAGTGATGTCTTAGTTCCTAAAAGTAGAATAAAAATACATAATATTACAGAATTAAATCAATACTTAAATGCTGTTTTAGATAAAGAATTGTTTATTAAGAAAAATGGTTCTATTTATTTGGTAAAACTACTAAGCACAAGTGAAACAAAAAAACAATCTATTGAGCATCTTCCTTTTGCACTTGAGGGACAAATTTCAGTTGAAGAACTAATCAAACTAATAACTGCACAATCAGGATATGAAGTAAACATTGGAAGTTATATAGATAATAGAGATGATTTTCAAAATAGTATTGTAAGTATTAGCTCAAAAGATTTAAAAGATGTATTAGGTTCATTATCTCATGCAAAAGATGTTTTTGTAGATATTGATTATGATAATGAGGCTATAAATATTACACGATATAAAGATATGGTAGTAGAATTAAATATTCCATTATTAGATATAAAATCATCAAATCAAACTTCGACTCAAGAAACATCAGGAGAGAGTAAAGTTGAAAATACTTCTCAAATAGTTTTATATGATGAACTAGATAAAATGTTAAAAAATATAATCTCAACAGATAAAATTTCAACATATCATATAGATAAATCAAGTGGATTGATATTCTTAAAATCTACAAAAAGTGTAGAAAATGCAGTTCGAACAATAGTAAAAGCATATGAAGTATCTTTTGGAAAAGAAGCTGTAATTGAGTTTGAAAGAATAGAGCTTATTTTAAATAAAAATAGGGAGTATGGAATAGGTTCAATTTCAGATAATAGACAATCAAATGCAGCAACGGGAGTTACTAAAAGTATTGCTAAAGACGGTGCATTTTCTTTTACAAGTGATAATGCTACACGACTGTTAAGTGTTGCAGCAACAGCAAATAATGAAATCGGAAAAGTTTTAAATTATAGTAAAAATGTCTTAGTTCTAAAAAACAATATACCAACAGTTCAGTCAATCACTGATAATACAGATTATGTTGAGAAAATTGAAACAACAACAGATTCAGATACAAATACAACAACATCAGACGTAACTGTAAATACCCTAAAAGAGGGAACTTCAATCACTGCAATGGCAAAAATATCAAGAGATAAGATATTTTTAAATGTAAGCCCAAGTATTAAAAAACTTATTCAATTTGAGGAAGTAAGTGTTGATGGAACAACAATAAAACTACCTCAATATAATGATCAAAATTACAATATTTCAAGAGAAATAAGTCTTGGAGAAACGTCAATTGTAGGTTCAATTATCGTACATGATGATGCAAAAAATTATCAAGGAGTACTTCCTTTAGAAGGTTTTGCAATTGGAGGAACTGACTCTAAATCTTACGTAAGAAGAGAAATAGTTTACGTTGTTACATTAAAAAACATTAAAGGCTTTTAATAATGAGTATGTTCTCTGATCCCTATGAACAGTTCTTACTTGATTATCTTGTAACAAAACTTGAGAATGGTTCTAACACTAGACGTGCATTATTATTATATAGTGAGCAAATCACTAGAGAAACAGCTTTCAAAAAAAGATTAATGGGTGCCATAAAAGATATGGAGCTAGGAAAACATAAACTAGAAGCTATTTTACATAAGCATAAGTTTTTAAATAGCTTTCAATATAGTTTAGTTGTAAATAGTACAAATACAGTTGATGGATTAAAACTTGTATTATCTTTTAAAAAAGCTAATTCAAATTTACTATTAAAAATGGTAAATCCTATTTTTGTACCTATGGGTATTATTATATTTACATTTTATGGATTGGTTTTGTATTTAGATTTACTACAAAGAGATTTAGTTCAATTAAAAAAGCTCAATCCGGATGTTGAACAGTTTTTAGGAATACCAAAATACTTTACCTATGATGTTGCATATATTGGACTGGGTGTTTCCATATTTGTAACTGCATTTATCTTTTTTGGATACGTGTATAGTGAAAAATATAGGCCAGCTTGGTTATATAAAGTTTTTAAAACACAAGCTTTTTCAGATGGTAGATTTATGTTTAGAATTTTAAATGGAATGCTAGCAGCTGGTATTTCTTTTCATAAAACATCATTAATATTATCAAAGGACTATTTTAAAGAGGGATTAAAACCTTTTTTTGCAGAATTAGCAGATATAATAAGTAGAAATAAAAAACTTTTTACTGTTTTTGAGAAATATAATTTTCCTATGATTATTACAGCAGATATAAAGCTATCAGAACTTAGTAAAACAAGTTTTTCTGATGTTACAAGAGCCTTATATCAAACCTGTGATACTATGTATGAAAAAAATATAAATTATATGGTTTTGCAGTGGAAATTTATGTTTTGGTTAATAGCTATGTTAATTACTGTTATTATTGGTTCAGATGTTATTAATTTAGTTATTAGTACTTTTACCTTTAAAACATTATATCAATAGAAGATGAGATATGATTAAAAAAATTATTGCAAGTTTTAAACGTGTACCAAAAATGAGTTTCATAAATAAAGATGAAATCAAGAATAAGAAAAAAATTGATTTTAAAGAATTATTTGAAAATCAGAAAAAGATATTACTTTCTTATATGACAAAAAAAGATGATGCCGATAAGGATTTAGCAGTTATTATAGAAGATGTAATTAAACAAAAATATCAGCTTAAAGGTGGATTTGGAGATTTAATTGCAAATGAAGAAAAATATGAAGAGTTTGTAAGAAGTTTAGGTTATGAATACTATGCTACTTATAGTGAATTATCTAAGTTTTATCAAGATACATCATTTCAGCTAGATGAAAAGAAATTAGAACTTTGTACTTCTATGTATATAATAACATTAGAAGATAAGAAAAACAAAAATAAAGTTTTAGGTATTAGAGATGTTGTAAATCTTGATTTTGATATTTTAAGTAAATTTTATTTCACAAAAATAGTTGTTTTGGGTGAGGGTGTTTTATCATCTGTATTTGGTGAAGATAGAGAGATTATTTTTGGCTCAAATACTGATACAGAAAATGATGAAGAAATAAATAAATACTTTGACAAAATGATGGGCCAAGCTATTTTACTAGGTGCGTCAGACCTTCATATTCAAAAAACTAGTAGATATGCATCTTTATGGTTTAGAATTGATGGTATAAAAGTAGATATGGGAACAATGCCTATTACAATTGCTAAAACTTTAAAAAGAAGACTTGTAACCATGGCTGATCAAGAAGATTCAGATTATGAGTCTATTAATGGTGTAATAAACTATGAGTATGGTAAGAAAAATATTAAATTCAGACTTGGACTTATAAATTCAAAATTAAACTTTTCATTGGTAATGAGGATGATTGGTGGACGAGGAGTTGTTTCACACAACTTACGAGGATTAAATTATCCTCAGGAAACTGTAGATATATTATCTAATCTTACAAAATATGCAAATGGTATGATATTAATTACAGGTCAGGTTGGATCTGGTAAAACACATTTAATGTATGCACTATTACAACAACTTGCAAAACAACAACAATATGTAATTACTATTGAAGATCCAGTTGAGTATGTGGATGAATCATTTTTCCAAATTGACTTATCTGAATATGCAAGTGCAAGTGAAGAATTCAAATATGGTTATCCTGAAGCTGTTGTTGATATTTTAAGACAAGATTCAAATATCATTCTAATTGGGGAAACACGAGAACCTCAAACAGCTTCTCAGCTTGTAAATGCATCAAACTTAGGTCAGTTAGTATTTTCTACTATGCATACCAACTCTGCACCTGCAACTGTATCTAGGATGACTAGTTCATTGGGAATTAATGAAGGGGATATTATAGATAACTTAAGAGGAATTGTTTCTCAAAGATTAGTTCGTAAATTATGTCCACATTGTAAAAAAGAAGACGGGGAAGGTGGTTATGCAAAAGTTGGATGTGATGAATGTAATGGCAGCGGATTTAAAGATAGGGTTCCTATTGCTGAGGTTGTAAGATTTAAAATAGGACATGGTGGTGATTTTGAAAATCCTGCTGAATATATGACTGTTGAAAAAGCTTGTATGGCACAATACCACGAAGGTTTAATTACAAAACAAGATGCAATGGCAATTATTAGAGGGGAGGAACTATGGTACGATTAGTAATAACAGACTTTGATAGTAAAGAAGATAGTGAATACTTTTATATATCAGATGAATTTGATATATCTCAAAATATGTTTACATATGATTCCTTCAAGAAATATAATGTGTATCTTTCAAAATATATAAATGATGAAATATATTCATTAAATCTTTTATCAAAAAAATATTTAAGGAAGAATCAATTTTTAATACATATTTCAGATAGTGAATATGTAATTTTGTTTAATCATAAAACAGTTTATTCTGCAAAAATAAATCAAAATTTTATTACAGATGATATGATTAAATCAATTTTAATTACAAAACATATAGCAATGCTTTCAAGTGGTGGAGCAATAGAAAATGTTTATTATGTAATTAGTTCAAAGTACAAAAGTGCTGTTGAAAATATCTTAAAACAAAATACAAAAAATGAAAAAAATGATGTCATAGCTGAATCATTAGGTGAAATCTGGGATTTAGTAAAACCTTTAAATGAACTTGATACTTTTAAATCACACACTTCAAAGTTAATTTATAGTTCTTTTTTAATTGGGGGAGCATTATGGGCAATATTTTTTGGATTAAATATGTTTGCAGATAAAATTTTTCAACGAGAGTCTTTAGATAACTTAAAACGTGAAGTTAAAATAGAAGAACAACTTATAAAAAGACAGCAAATTTTTTTAAATAATAGCCAACAAAAGTTTAAAGAAATAACAGAGTGTTTAACTTTACCTGAGGTAAAAAATGATTAGTCTTAGCAGAAAAAAAGTATCAATTATTGGTAAGTTAACTTTAACAATATTAGTAGTTTATTCTTTAGGATTTGTGGCCTACAGAGCTATAACTTTTTATAAAATATATTTTGAAAAAGAGACTTTGACTGAGCAATTACAAGTAAAAAGAAATGAAACAAATAGTTTGAAAAGACAAGTAGAATTATCTAAGAAAAAAATAGAAGATACAGAAAAATTATATATAAGCAAAGAAGAGTTAGAAACAAAAGTAAAAGATATTTTTGGAAGAATGTCAATTTTAGATTATAATCTAAAATATATAGATTCAAAAAAAATGTGTTTAGATAGATATATTATAATTTCTCAAGTATCCGCACAAAGTGACGATGGATTAAAAGCAGCAGAGGGAATACTTGCATACATTGGCTCTGTTAAAAAAAGTGAAAAAAACGATACAATCTATTTTGTAGATTATATTACAAAAGAAAAGGAAATTAAAAAATGATTTTTTTGAAAATATTTATTTTTTTTATTCTTTCTTTGAATATTTTTGCTGTTGAAAACTATATAGATTCAATTTCTTTGACTAAAATAAAAAAACTTATTCAGAAAGAAGAAGATATTGCAATTGCATATAAAAAATATCTATTAGAAAAAGGTAAAGTTCCTACAGATATAAAGAATTCATTAATTGAGAATAATTATTTGCCAAAAGGATTTAGTTTAATAAACCCTTTTGGGAAAGAAATTAAGTTTTCATCAACTGTTAATTCTTATGATTCATCAGATTCTCTTCCTGATAATATCGAAATTAAAACAAATTTATTTGATTATTATTATTCAAATGAATATAGAGTTTATACCAAAGCACCATTAAGTATAAATAGTAAAAAAGTTGAAATTATTTTATCAACAAAAGAAAAATTTATTTATGATAATCAACTGAAAATTACAACTATAAAAGCAGATGCTAAAAATAAATACTATTTAGATTCAAAAGGTGTTCTTCACTGGTATGACAATAATGGTGTTTATAAATTCTCTTTTGATAAAGAATTAATTTTAGATTCAAGTGTGAATATGCTTGATTCAAATGGAAATACAACTACTGAGTTTAAAAATTTGATGGATGGGAAAAATGTTACATACTCAGGTCAAACTATTTTATATAAAAAAGATGGAGTAGCCCTTGAATATTTAAATTTAGGCACAAGTTTAGGTGTAGTAAAAGTAAATGAAAAAATAAGGGATATAGGTAAAACAGTAATACAGTTTTCCAGACGAGCAGGTGGTATGATTGTAAATGGAGATATTTATACTTGGGGGAATAATGCAAATAAAATTACAAGTTTAAATATAAATAAGTATACCAAAGAAAATGGCTCAGAAGGTGCTTCAACTAGATATCCTGTGATTACTGGATTAGTGGGAGTTCGTGCAAAAATATACGATAATGATAGTACAGATGACAAAGATTTAAGTAAATTTTATGATGCAAACTATTTCTCTTCACCGTTAAGACCTAAATTTATAGATTTTTTTAGTACAGTTTATCACAGTACTTGTGGAATATCTACAAAAGGAGAGCTTTATTGTGGAGGGAAAACAGGTTCGAATTATTCATTTGGTACTAATTTTACACATGTAGATTCAAGTGGAAGTTCTGAAATGTTATATCGAAGTACATTTTTTAATGGAATTTCAAATAAAGCTGCAAAATTATTTGCAAATAATCAAATTTGGTTAATTCTTTCAGAAGAAGGTTATATTTATAGATGGGGTTATGATTTTGGAAGTGGTTTTTCAGGAAATGGATCTTTAACTTTTAACTATTCTTCTACATATAATTTAAATCCAGAAAAACTAACAATTTCGGATAATAATACAGCTGTTAAATTTTCAGATATAACATATTTATTGACTATAGGTTATAGAAAAATGGGAGCATTATCAACTACAGGTGATATTTATATTTGGGGATTAGAAAGCGAAATTGCAAATAGTAAGTGTAGTGAAACTTGGGAAGGAGTATCTTTTAATCTATGTACCCCTACAAAAGTAACAAAAGCTAATTCAACTCTTTCTTCAAATATCACATTTGAGTCTATATATGGAGGTTTAGAATCTTTTGTTGCTTTAGGAAGTGATGGAAAATATTATAAAATCCATCAGCCTAAAAATAAAAAAATTCAAGTTGAATCAATAAATGATACAATAAAAGCTTATTCAGCATATGTAGAACAAGATGATACAAGTTTACTATCAGTAGATTTCTCTAGTAAACTAAATAGCTCAACTTTGGAGTGGAATAAAGGTATTGTTTGGGTAAATAGTAAAAATGAATTAAAAGGTGATTATTTTACTTCAGCAAATTCTAATGACCAGATATTTAAAAATTCTATAAAAAAGATAAAATGGAAAAAAATCAAAGTTATTGCTGATGATAATGGTATGTGTGGAATTGATATATATAATCAAATGTATTGCTGGGGAATCCAATCTTTTTATAGAACAGGAACAGGAGATACTAACTATACGGGAAATACTTTTATGATACCTGTTTTTAATACAAATTTATATGATTTAGATAAGGATTATTTAGTTGCAGAAGGTGGGTATAATGGTTATCTAACAAATATGACATCAGGAGAGTGGACTAATTCAGATGGGGCATTTTTTATAAAATATCCTACATATATTGGTGGATTTAATTATGAGTTTATATTTAAGTAAAAATTTTAAAAAGGGAAGAGATGAAAAAAATTAGTTTAATTGCACTTGGATTTTTTATTGTGTTTAATTTATATGCGGAAGATAAAATGCAAAATATCGATAAATTAGATGTATTAGATAAACAATCAAAGGAGTTTTTTAATGCAATAACAGGTCTTGAAAAAGATTATTTAGAAGAGCAGATAAATTCAATAAAAAATAAAAAAGATGAAACAAATCTAAACCCTAATCAAAATATAAATGGTCTTGTATCAAATCAAATCATAAAAGAAGAAATAAAACTTTCTGCTGAAGATTATGAAAAAAATGTATTTACTCATCAAAATGAAATGGCAAGATTAACAACAGATTTCACAAGAACTAAAAAGTTAAAAGATTTAAAAATTAAAAGTATGTACTCTTTTAATGGGAAAGATTATGTTGTTTTAGAGTTGGTTGATGAAACAGCAAAAACTACAAAAATGACTGAATTAAGTGCAAATATTGAAGGAAGATATATAGAAGGTGATAATATCTTAGGTCATAAGATTATGGATATAAACACTAGAACAAAAAGTGTATCTTTATATAAAAAACTTGATGAAGAGTATGGATATACTATTTATTTAAGTAACTATGGAATATCAGTTAGTGATCTTGAAAAAATTCCAAAAGTAGAAAAAGAAAAAAAATCTAAAGAAAAAAAAGAGAAAGAGATTTTAAAAGAAGAAGCTAAAAGTGTATATAAAGAAGAATATCCTATAAAAAAAGCTTTTGAACAAGTTAAAACAGACTCAAAATCAAATAATCAAGAACTTTCAAATTGTTTATATGTAGTTAAAAAAGCAAATCTAAATGTTAGAAATAGTGCAGATTTGGATGCTAAAATATTAAGAATACTAAAAATAAATGATCAATTTACTGTAAAACAAAAAAACTCTGATTGGGCACAAATAGGAACAATTTATAAAAAAATTTCTGGTGATGTGATGGATGTATCAGAACAAAATAACTGGGTTCAGATTTTAGAAGAAACGGTTACAAATTCTAATAAAAATTGTATGTAGGAAAAACTTTGGAGACATTAAATAATAAACTATCTACATCTTTAGATACTGAAAAAATATTAAGCGAAATTCATTTATTAATTAGTTTTTATAATAAGTTTTTCACTATTGAAGATATCTTTACCAGTGAACTAAGTGGGAAAACAAGAATTAATAGACAGTTATTTAATGAGAATGATGAATTAATTCAAGAATCAATAGCTAAAATAAATTTGATTTTAGATGATTATTTAGTTTTTATTCGACAGGAAATGAAAAATATTTTAGCTAAATATGGTGAATATGAGAAATCGGAATTAACAAATTTGATTTTTGATGATAAAAACTTTGTTGAAATATTAGAATTAAACTTAGACTCAAAAGGTATTGTTGGAGAGACAAAACAAAGATGTTTAGGTGATATTGGAAAACTAATTGAACATAAAAATAAAGTTTTTAACTTAAAATACTTTATTGATATGTTTGATACTTCAATCTTTGATAGATACATAAATAAATTAGGTGTTGAAGATTTAATAAATAGTACTATTATCTTTGAAATTATTGATTCTTATGGTCTTCAATTTAGAGAGCTTAATAAATTTCATCAAATAGTAAATAATATAAATTATTTCACTGAAAAAGTATCAGATTTTAATAGTTTGAATTTTTTACTTGAATTACATAAAAGAAGAGTGGATAATTTTACTTATGCAAATGTTCGATATAAAATGTTTATTGATTATGATATAAATGCATCATTAATTAAACCAGTACATTTAAATAAAGTATATTTAGAAAATATATTATCATGTTTAATTGAACAATCATGTATGGATCTTGTAAAAAAAGAGTTAAAAAAAGGAAAAATCCAAAAACAAATTGATGTAAAAATTAGTTTGAATAAGGGAAATCTAGAAATGATTGTAAAAAACAATGGATTTGAAATCAAGAATATTTACAATTTATTTATTTCTGATTCTGAAAATAAGCATATTTTAGATGCCAAAAACTTTGCAAATGTACTGGGTGCTAAACTGGAAGCTTCAAGTCCTGAAAATGAAGGTATGCAATATACTTTAACTATGAAGTTAAAATAATCAAGAACCCCGAATAAATTCGAGGTTCTAAATATCTCTAATTATCTTTAAAATTTCCAATAATTTCTTTTGCTTTTTGTAGTGCTATATCACTTGAGTCTTTGTCAAAAGCAAGGGCTACAGCCATTCTTCTTCCCACATGTGATTGAGGTTTACCAAATACTCTAACAAAAGAGTTTTTTGTAAATGATGAATCAAATATATCAATTATTGGATTAAATGTATCACCACTTGCTTTATATGCAGCACTTGCTCCACATCCATAATCAATATACTCTAAAGGTAAGCCTAAAACTGCTCTTACATGAAGCGCAAATTCACTTTGAGATTGAGTAATCATTGTAACCATTCCTGTATCATGAGGTCTTGGACTTACTTCTGAGAAATAAACATCATCCCCTTTTACAAATAATTCAACTCCAAAAATACCACGTCCACCTAATCCCTCTGTGATTTTCTTTGCAACATCTTGTGATTTTTGTTTTGCAATATCACTCATATTCATAGGTTGCCATGAGAAGATATAGTCACCATCTTGTTGAATATGACCTATTGGTTCACAAAATACTGTATCTTTACCATTTCTAGCTGTTAACATAGTGATTTCATAATCAAAAGAAATAAACTCTTCAACGATTAGTTCACTAGCATCTCCTCTAGCTTCTTTTGCTAATTCCCAAGATTTTGGTAAATCAGCAGCAGTTTTAGCGATACTTTGACCATGACCAGATGAACTCATAACAGGTTTAATAACACAAGGAAAACCGATATTTAAAGCAGCTTTTTCTAATGCTTCAAAAGTTGTAACAAACTCATATTTACTTGTAGGAAGTCCCATTTCAACAGCTGCAAATTCTCTAATATTTTTTCTATTCATAGTTTTATTAACAGCATCTGCATTTGGAATTACATGATAACCTTCATTTTCAGCCGTAAATAGTGCTTTTATATTTATAGCTTCAACTTCAGGAAGTATATAAGTTGGTTTTTCTCTTCTTATTACATCAAGAATCTCATTTTCATTTTTCATATTTATTGTATATGATTTATTTGCTACAAGTTGCGCAGGAGCGTTGTTATAACTATCAACAGCTATTGTTTCGATTCCAAGTCTTTGTGCTTCAATTATAACTTCTTTACCTAGTTCGCCGCTTCCTAGAAGCATTATTTTAATAGAGTCTGATTTTAATGGTGCAGTAAATTTCATTTTTTTCCTTTTTTAATGATTTTGTTTATAATATCTATAGTCGTATGTTTGTAGATTATTTAGTAAAATTAAATCTTTTAATATTATCAAATAATCTTGAGCAATTCCTGAATAGTTTAGCATAGTTTGAGAAAGAGTTAGTCCATCTGGTTCTTGATTTTCTTTTCTTTGTTCATATCTTCTATCTTGAAAAGATCTATATGCAAAATTTCTATTTAGGTTTAGCATATAGGCACTTGTAGATTCTTTTATATTTTGAAATATTCTTATAAAATGAGATGATCCAAGTGATCTTTTTTTTGGAATTAGTCCAATTTCAGGATTATAAGTCCAATGCCCAAAGATATTACTAGCTTCTTTTACAAATCTACTTTTCCCCCAAGCACTTTCAACTGCTGCTTGAGCAATAGCAAGAGATGGTGGAACAATATCAACTTTTTTGAGATATTCTTGTAAGGTGTAAATATGTTTGATTTTGTATTTTTGTTTTATTTCTAGAAGTTTTAGGAAGCTTGGTGAGTCAAAGTCTATATTCAAAATATTTGAACTTAATATATCTTTGACAAAATGCCTCTCATTTTTTATTTTGTTGTTTTCTTTGGCGATTATTTCATACATATGATTAAAAAAGTAGTTTTTAGCTTCATTTATATCACTGATTTCATAATACTCATTTGGAAAACCTTTTCCTAAGCTTTGACTTTGAATAGAGCTAACTAAACAAAGACTTAGGATTAGTTTTTTTGAGTGGTTAATTAAAAATTTAAAGAATAACATTTAATTTTAAATAGTTGTTATAAAAACTTTTTTCACAGCACCTTTAAAATAAATAGTGCCATTTTTCTTTGAAAGAGTTAATTGTTCACCACTTTTTGGGTAAACAAAAGTACTATCTCCTACAAGTTTTAAATTATTTGCTCTTAAAAAACAAGCAGCCATTCCTGTACCACAAGCCAAAGTTTCACCTTCAACTCCTCTTTCATAAGTTCTTACTTTTATGATTCCATCTTCTATTTTTGCAAAATTCACATTTGCGTTGTGCTTATATCTCATTTTTGCACATAAGTCATGATTATAAGAGTTTAAATCATCAACAATTGCAACCAAATGAGGAACTCCTGTATCTACTAAATACCAAGTAAAACCATCTTCTTCAAACTCTTCTTTTACTACAAGAGGAGCCGTTAGTTGTGTTTCTACTATATTTTCATCCACTATTGATTTTATAAGTCCTGCACCTGTTAAAAATTGTATTTCATTTGAATTTACTAGATTATTTGTAAAAGCATAGTGAGAAACTGCTCTTGTAGCATTTCCACACATTGCAGCATGGCTTCCATCACTATTGTAAAATAACCATTTGAAATCAGCATCGCTGCAAGGAACTAAAACTACAAGTCCATCAGCACCAATTCCTTCTGTTCTATTACATAGTCTTATGGCATCACTTGAATAATCTTTTTCAATAAATGAGTGAGTAATAACAAAGTCATTTCCACTTGCACTATATTTTGTATATGTCATATAATTTCTCCGATGATTCTTTCTATTTCTTCTTGTAAATGTTTTAAATTTTTTGAATTATCTATTACCATATCTGCTAACTTCTTCTTTTCTTCTATATCCATTTGATTTGAGATTTTTAATTTAGCTTCATTTTCATCTATATTATCTCTTTTCATTAGTCTTTGTATTTGAATATCTTTTGGAGTATAAATTACTAATGATTTTGAAATAGGATAGTTCATTTTCTCAAAAAACAAAGGAATATCTACAAAATATGGTTTATTTTGGCTTTCAAATATTCTTGATTCTTTAATGATTTCTTCTTTGATTAGTGGGTGAAGAAGGGCTTCTAGTTTTAGTTTATTTTCTTCATTTGAGAATATAATTTTCCCCAACTCTTTTCTTAAAACTTTCCCATTTTCTACATATTTATCGCCAAACATAGTAGATATTTTATTAGAATTTTCATCCAATAATCTATGTGCTATTACATCAGCATCAATTGTTAGAAAACCGTGAAGCTTAAATAAGTTACAAACAGTGCTTTTGCCTGTTGATATACCGCCCGTTAAAGCGATTGCGTTTTTAAATAAATCATTACTCATAGAAGAGATTCTACAATAATAATGATTTATTTATATTTAATATCTAAAATTATCTTTTTGCAATACCAGTTAGTGCTTTGTGCTCACTTGCTGGAAATACAAAAGATGCATTATGAATCTCAGCAGAATAGTAATTTAAACCATCTAGTAAGTCTGCTCTTTGAAGATTTATATCAGCTGTTGGATGATATCTTTTTGAAGCAATAATCGAAGTGTTATGACCAAATTTAAATGGCATAGCAATCCAGAATTTTGTTCCAACTAGTTTTAAATCTGCAAATAATTGATCTTCATCTCTTGAGAATGCTTTTGAAGCAAAAGAGATTAACCCATCTTCTTTTAAAATTCTTTCAATGTTAGCTAGTAATAATTCATCAATTTTAACATCAGTTAAAATTACAACATCAATATTTTTTTCATTTTTAGAAGTTAATAATGATGTATCTCCAAATTCAATATTTGAAACTTTATTATGTTTAGCAGCCTGAGCTTTCATGTCTTCATTACTTGTACCAATAATTAGTACATTTGAAGCTTCTTTATGTGTACACAATGGTAAATGTACCATCATTTCATTAAATGCGTTAGTATCTTTCATTATATATAATCCTTAATATTTATAAACATTTTGCTATAATACCAAAAAAAATTTAAAGTAATCGCAGAATTAGAAAATAGAATAAGAAAAGGTGAATAATGGCAACAGTTAGTTACAAAGATGCTGGGGTTGATATTGATGCTGGAAATCAGTTTGTAGAAAATATCAAACCTTATGTAAAATCAACAATGATTCCTGGAGTTTTAGGAGGAATTGGTTCATTTGCAGGTGCATTTGAATTACCAAGTGGTTATAAACAACCAGTAATTCTATCTGGAACAGATGGAGTTGGAACAAAACTAAAACTTGCAATTGATGCAAAAAAATTCGACACAGTAGGAATTGACTTAGTTGCTATGTGTTCAAATGATTTATTATGTAACTTTGGAGAACCATTATTTTTCCTTGATTATTACGCAACTGCTAAACTTGATGTTGAAGAAGCAACTCAAGTTGTTAAAGGTATTGCAGAAGGATGTATTAGATCTGAGTGCGCACTTGTTGGTGGTGAAACTGCTGAAATGCCAGGAATGTACAAAGAAGGTGATTTCGATTTAGCTGGTTTTTGTGTTGGAATTGCAGAAAAAGATGAATTAAACAGAATTGATAAAATCAAAGCTGGTGATACTTTAATCGCATTACCATCTTCTGGTGTTCATTCAAATGGATTCTCACTTGTTAGAAAATTACTTTTAGAAAAATTAGGAATGTCTTTAGATGACGATTTCCAAGGTAAAGCACTTAAAGATGTTTTATTGGAGCCAACTAGAATTTATGTAAAAGAGTTCAAAGCTAATAAAGATAAAATCAATGCTTTAGCACATATCACAGGTGGTGGAATTACAGAAAACTTACCAAGAGTTTTACCTGATAATTTAAAAGCAGTTGTAAAAAGAGCAGATATAAGAGTTTTACCAATTTTCCAATTTATGGCTGAACATGTAGAACTAGAAGAGATGTATAGAACATTTAATATGGGTGTTGGTATGGTTTTAGTTGTAAGTGAGCAAAATGTTGAATCAATACTTGCAAACACTGATGGTTATGTTATTGGTCATATTGCTGATGGTGAAAAAGGTGTAGAATTTATCTAATATTTTTTAGATAAATTAAAAAAGGTGAGTTTACACAGTTATTTTACTGGCTCACCTTTTTTTATGTTTACACTATTATGAAATGGCTTTTGAAGTTAATCTATTTCTTCCTTCTTTTTTTGAAGTGTATAATAAATCATCAACAATCTTATACATTTCATCCGTGTTCAATAAATGATTTTTGTCAAATATTGTAGCCCCTGCTGAAATAGTTAAATAATCTGAAATTTCATTTGTCTTATGAGGTATTTTTAACTCTTCTATTTCTTTGATTATTTTTTGAGTAAATGCATCTAATTTTAAAAGATTTTCTTGATAAGTTAAAATTACAAATTCTTCTCCACCAATTCTAAAGGCATGGTCATAACTTCTATTTGTTTTATCCTGAATTATTTGGGATACTGCTTTTAGTGCTTTATCTCCTGATTGATGTCCGTAGCTATCATTGTATTGTTTAAAAAAGTCAATATCTAACATAATCATACTTAATGACTTATGGTCTCTTTTTGCTCTTTTAACTTCTTTATCAAAAATAGTTTCAAAGTAATTTCTATTATTCAATCCTGTTAATGTATCAATGATTGCTATTTCTTCTATTTTTTTTCTATCAGTTATATTTGTAAGAAAAATGTTGAAGTATTTTAATTTAAATTTATTATCAAGTGCAGGAAAAATTTCCATATTAAACCAAATAGTCGATCCATCAATTATGATATATACTTCTGAAGTAAACTCTTTTGCAGAATAAATAATATTTTCAAAAAGCTCAAATTGACTTTTATCTGTGAAAAAATATTCATTAGTAGTATTTATTATATTTTCTTTCTTCTCATTTAAAGTACGACATAAAGCATTACTAATCTCTATAATTCTTTTATCAAGACTTAATTGTGCCATTAATATATTTTGATCAATTAAATAAAGTTGTTTATTGTTTGATTCATTTGCTTTTAAAAGTGTATTAATAACATAAAGTATAATTAATGCTGAAATTAATACTGTAATTGAAATTACAGTTACAACGTATTTAACGCCACTATTTTTTAAAGATTGTTTATAAAACTCATTTGCCTTATTAAGTGCAAAATCTTTTAATACTTTTATATGTTCATGAATTTTATTTATATAAATAGCTGATTCTTCTTTTGTAATTGTTATTGCTTCATCAATTTTATTCTCATACATTTTTACAAGAACTTTCTCTCTAATTTCTTTCCATTTTATAAAAGTTTGATAAGATGTATCTATATCTTTTTTATTACCTAGATAATTTTTGTAAATTACATCAAAATTTTTTAAAACTTTATCTTCTTCATGTTGGATATTTTCTGCAATTTTAATTATCTCCAGAGGATTTACACTTAATACAATATCTTTCATATTTTTGTGAATAGTAATAATACCAGTTTGAATATCAGAAAGTGCATTATTAACTATAAAAGGGTGAGAATACATTTTTTGTGTATTTAATGATAATTCATTCATTTTAGATACAGTTAAAAAAGCACTAATAATAGCAATTATAATAATAAGTAGAAAACTAAAAAATAGTTTTTTTATGTTCATTTAGGAGTCCGGTATTTTAATATTATTGAGAATAGCATTTTATAATAGGTTATTATTTGACTCAAATCAATAAGAAAGCCTATTTTATCGTATTTGTATAATATATTTTTTATGATTATTTTTTTAAGTAATATTGTAAAATTTCTACAACTTTTGACGCATATCCCCATTCATTATCGTACCAAACTAATAGTTTAATCATATTTTGATTTTTAACATCAGTATATCTATGATCCAAAATAGTTGTTTTATGCTCTTTTTTAAAGTCACTTGAAACTAATGGCTCAAAGTTATTTAACATAACTGGGAATTGTTGATTTTTTTCATATTCACAAAATTTATTTATAATTTCATCTTTTGTACATTTTTCTTTTATTGCTAAAGTTACATTTATAACTCCAACAGTATCTGTTGGAACTCGTAGTGAATTTGATGATATTAAATCAGAATTGATTTTAGCTAATACATAAGAACAAGCAGTTATGGTTGTTGTTTTATTTGGAATTATATTTTGTGTTGAAGATCTTCCAAATTCAAAGTTATATTCAACATCTCTTGTTTGACTTGAAACAAAGTTACCATCTAAAACCCTTTGATGATTTAAAAGTGGATGAATGGTTACTATATCTCCACATAAAATTTCATAATTTTCATCAATAATTTTAAGTGCTGGAAGTAGGGCTGTTGCATTACATGAGCTTGTTGATATGATTTTGTGAATATTTAAATCAAGGTTTTGTTCATTTACCCCTAAAATGATATTTATATCAGCTTGTGAACTTGGATGTGTTAGAAATATGGCTTTGACAGGAAGATTTTTTAGAAGATTAATATCCTCTTTTACTCCACTTGCATCTATAATAATATCTATATTTGATAAATCAATATCAATTAAATTTTTATGATTTAATATTTTGATTTTTGAGCAAGAATTTTCAATAAAGTTATTTTGTACTACTTTGAATTTATCTGAAATATTTCCATATGTTGAATCATGATTTATAGAATAAACAATATTTTCAAGATATGGATTTATCTCATTAATAGCAATTATTTCAAAGTTTTTATTTTCAAGCATTATTTTTAAAATAGCTTTACCAATACGACCTACACCATTTAACAGAACTTTTGTTTTCATTATTTATAAGACCTAGACTAATTTTTTAGCTCTTATTGTATCATAAAAGAAAAATTTAACTAATTAGACTTTTTTCATCTCTATAAATAAAAAATGAGAATTTTCTAAAGCTTTAATCTCTAGTTTTTCAAGATCAACTATTTCTAAGGCATCACCATTATTTAAAATAATGTCTTTTATTTGTGAACTTCCTTCAATTTGTACAAAATATACTTGCCTGTCTTTTTTGATATTAAAATCTAAAGTTTTATTTGCTTCTAGTTGGGATACATAAATATTTATATCCTGATATATTTTTATATCAGCATTTCCTTCTTGTCCTGAAACTATATTTAATAACTTATTTTTTCTATCAATTTCTTTAAATCTTTTTGAGCCATAAAGTCTTTGAAGTCCTTGTTTTGGAGGAACAATCCAAATTTGTAAAAGTCTTAAATCAAGTGTTTTATGTAAATTGTGTTCACTATGATAAATTCCATCTCCCGCACTTAAATATTGAACTTCGCCACGTTTTAAAGTTTCACTATTTCCCATAGAGTCTTTATGAGTGATTTCACCATTCACTATATATGAAATAATTTCCATATTCGAATGGGGATGTGTATCAAAACCTGAGTTTGCATGAATAATATCATCATTTAAAACTCTCAAAACTCCAAAATTTATGTTATTTGGATTTCTATAGTCTGCAAAAGAAAAATGAAAGCGACTTTCTAACCAACCAAGATTTGAGGTTCCCATCTTTTCTTTTGGTAATTTTTTTAACATTTTATATCCTTTCTTTCATCAAAAATGAAACTTTCCATTGAGATATTTGAATAAAGCATTTCACTATTAAAGGATTTTCCTTTTTTATTTATTGCACTTCCATAGGCAATAAATAAGGGTAAAAAATGCTCACTAGAGGGATGATTTTTATTGAAGTTTATATTCTTTGTAATATTTTTTAATTCATCCTCTTTCTCATTTTCTATAATATTTATAATTTTGGTATTGAATTCTTCTGCATAATTTTTTGTGTTAAAACTCATACTCATATCAGCTAAATTATGTGTAATTCCACCACTACAAATAATCAAAGCTTCATTTTTAAACTCTTGAAGCTTAGTTCCAAGATTTATGAGCTCATTTATTCCATAGGATTTTGGAATACTTATCTGTAATACTGGAATTGATAGTTTTTCATACATTAATGCCAATACATTCCAAACACCATGATCGTAACTTTTTCTATTTTCATCAATTGAAATATTTATATTTTGTTTTTCTAATCTACTTATTAAATCAAGTGTTAATTCAAGATCACTATTTATTTCATATTTTACTTTATATAACTCTTCTTCAAAACCATAAAAATCATACATTATCTCTTTTGCACTTGGATTAATAATTTTTAAATCATTTGTTAAATAGTGTGCGGAGATGATAATAATATATTTTGGAATTTTTAAGGTATCTGCTACTTTCTTTATATTCTTTTTAGATTTAATATCGCTCAAAATTATATTTGGAGCGCCATGTGAAATAAATAGTGTTGGATTCATATTGATAAATTTCAGCTAATTACTTAGCTAAAATTCCCTCAATTGCAATTTGAAGTTTAATTTCTTCACCAACTGCCACTCCACCTGTTTCTAATACTTTATTCCAAGTAATTCCAAAATCTTTTCTATTGATTTTTCCTACAAGTTCAAACCCTGCTCTTTGTTTTCCCCAAGGGTCAGTTATTGCGCCACCATTTTCTAATTCTAATTTGATATTTTTTGTTACACCTTTAATAGTTATATCTCCATAAACTGCATTTTCTTCAATTTTTGTTGCTTTAAAATCTATTTTAGGAAACTTAGCTGCATCAAATAATTCTTCAGCTTTTAAGTGAGCATCTCTTTTTTCATCAGCTGTATTAATTGAAGCTACTATAATTTCACCACTTAATGATTTTAACATGTTTGATTTTTCATCATATTCAAAATTTCCAGCCACATCGTTAAATTTTCCACTTACATTTGTAATCATCATGTGTTTTACTGTAAATCCAACATTTGAATGACTAGCGTCAACATTATACGTTCCTGCAAACAGTGCACTTGAAGTTATTAGCGATGCTAAGCTTAATTTTAAAAATTTCATTTTATTCCTTTTTTATCTATAATATATTACTAATTAGTATTAATAAAGCAAAAAAATATCAGTTTGCTTTATAAACTTTGTCCAATAAATCATATAAAGTATCTAGTTCTTTATCACTTAAAACCTCTAAAGCTTTATTCAAATTATTTGCATGATTTGGAAATACTTTTTCTATAATATTAGTTCCCTTTTGAGTAATAGACAAAATAGATGCTCTACTATCATTTGGATCTTTTATTGAAGTTATCCATTCATCTCTTTTAAGATTTTTTACTACAACGGTTGTATTTCCAGGTGTGCTCATAGTAAGTTTTGTGATTGAACCTATATTTAAATCACCTAAGTGATATAAAACTTCTAGAACTTTAAATTGATTAAACGTTAGATTATGTTGTGATAAATAATTCACTGTCATATTATTTATTTTTAAAGCTGCTCTTTCTAATCTAACAACAGTTTTCATAGATTTATCAGTTCTTAAACCATAAGATTTTAGTGATTTATTATTCATTTCATACTCCTTGGAGAATTATATTACTAATTAGTACTAAATGTCAAGGGTTTTATAATTAAAATTATATTTTTATGAAAAGGAAAATAAAAGGGAAGGTATATCCGAGAGTTAAAGTAGTAGAAAATCTACTACTTTAAATTAAGCGATTTTTTTAACTACTTTTTTTACAGCTTTCTTAGCTTTTTTTGTTTTTTTAAGTTTAAGACCTAAAACAGTTTTAGTGATTTTTTTTGTAACTTTTTTTACATCTTTTTTGTCAGCAACTTTTTTAACTGCTTTTTTTGCAATTTTTGCAACTTTTTTCTTTTTTAATAATTCTGCCATGTAGAATTCCTTATTTTAGATTTAATTATATATTTTAAAAAGTTATATAATTATTGAGAGTCTATATGAATAAAAGATAAATGTCAAATGAATTGAGTATATATTTTAATGAATTTGAAGATTGTTTTTTGATTAACCATTTAATAAACTATATTTAGATAAAATAATTCGTTTTGCTATAAAAGAATGAAAAATAAGGATGCGATAATGCTATTGACGCCAGGTCCAACTCCAGTACCAGAATTTGTAAGAAAAGCAATGTCTGATATTACAATTCATCATAGAACTGAAGAGTTTGAAGCGATTTTTAAAAATACTAGAGAATTATTATTAGAATTATATAATATGCCAGAAGCTGTAATGTTAGCTTCAAGTGGTACAGGTGCTATGGAAGCATGTGTAATAAATTTAACACACAAAAAAGCACTGACTGTTAATTCAGGAAAATTTGGTGAGAGATTTGGAAAAATTTGTGTTGCACATAACATAGATTACACAGAAATCAAAAATGAATGGAATACTCCTGTTCGCGTTGAAGCAGTTGTAAATGCAGTTAAAGCTGATCCTTCTATTGATGCAATTTTTATCCAAATATGCGAAAGTGCGGGAGGATTAAGACATCCTGTAGAACTTATTGCTGCTGAGGTTAAAAAAATCAATAAAGATATCATGATTATTGCTGATGGAATTACTGCTGTTGGTGTTGAAAAAATTGATACTACAAATCTTGATGCTGTTGTAACAGGAAGCCAAAAAGCACTTATGTTACCACCAGGTCTTGCTATGATTGGATTATCAAATGAAGCAGTTGCTAAAATTGAGTCAAAACCAAGAGGTTACTATTTTAACTTAGCAATTGAAATCAAAAACCAAAGAAAAAATACAACAGCATGGACTGCTGCTACTACACTTATTATTGGTTTAGGTGCAATTTTAGAAAAACTAAAAGCTGATGGATTTGAAAACTTATATGCTAAAACAGCTTTAAGAGCAAATGCTACAAGAGAAGCTTTAAAAGCAATTGGATTTGAAATATATCCACAAACTCCTGCAAATGCAATGACTACTGTTTATACTGAGCAATCAAGTGCAATTAGAAAAGTATTAGAAAACAAATATAACGTAAACATCGCAGGTGGACAAGATCATTTAGCAGGTAAAATCTTTAGGATTAATCATATGGGATTAGTTGAAGATTATGAAGCTTCGTGGGCTGTAAATGCTGTTGAATTAGCACTTGATGATTTAGGTATTAGAACATTTGATGGAACTGCTAATAGAGTTTTTGCATCAAATATGTTTAAAGGAAATTAATAGTAATGATTTTTGAACACGAAATTCCAAAAGGAAGTCGATTATACTTTGGTAAAACTGCAAAAAGAAAAAGAGTATTAGAAAATTTAGTTTGCCAGATTTTAGATGATAATGAGTTTGAAGAGATTTTAACTCCAAATTTTTCATATTCTCAACATCAAGCAATCGCAAATGAAAAAAAACTAATAAAGTTTTCTGATGAACAAAATGAACAAGTATCATTAAGAGCCGATTCTACTTTAGATGTGGTAAGAATAATAACAAAAAGATTAGGAAGAACAACTACTCATAAAAAATGGTTTTATGTTCAACCTATTTTTTCTTATCCTTCAAAAGAAGAGTATCAAATTGGATGTGAGTGGATAGATCATGATGATATTGCTGATATAATGAACTTAACAGCAAAAATATTAAAAGCTTTAAATATAGAGCCAATATTACAAATATCAAATATAAATATTCCAAACTTAGTTGCAAGTGAATTAAATATTGATATTGATTTATTTAAAAATGGTGAAATAGCATCACTATTTAAACTAAACTGCGAGTGGTTAAATAAACTAATAAAAGTTAAAAACATTGCAAGTTTAGAAGAAGTTATAAATATAGTTCCTGAAACTATTAAAAAAGAGTTAAAAAAATTACTTCAAAAAGCAAATGAAGTTGAATACTCAAACATTATTATTGCTCCACTTTATTATGGATCATTAAGATATTATAATGGTATTTACTATAGAGTAATAAATGACAATTTAACTTTATGCAAAGGTGGAATGTATTCAAGCGAAGGCATGAGTTCATTAGGTTTTGCACTATACACAGATAATTTATTAAAAATTTTAGAGGATTGAGAATGAGCGCAGATGTAATAGTTGGTATCCAATGGGGAGATGAAGGAAAAGGTAAGATAGTTGATATGCTTGCTCAAAAATATGATATGGTTTGTAGAAGTCAAGGTGGACACAATGCTGGTCATACTATATGGGTTGATGGAGTAAAATACGCTCTTCACTTAATTCCTTCAGGAGTTTTAAATCCAAAAGCTATAAATGTTATTGGTAATGGTGTAGTTTTATCACCTGAATCAATCATCAAAGAGATGAGTCAATTTGAAAAACTTGAAGGTAGATTATTTATCTCTGATAAAGCACATTTAAATTTACAATATCATGCTTTAATTGACCAAGCTAAAGAAAAACTAAAAGGTTCAAAAGCTATTGGTACAACTGGAAAAGGAATCGGCCCTGCTTATTCTGATAAAATTAATAGAATAGGTCATAGAGTTGGTGAATTACTTAATCCTGCTAAATTAACAAATTCTATTTTAGAATATTTTGAACAAAATAGAGCAATTTTTGATGTATTAGGAATTGCTACACCAGATGAAAAAGAGTTATTAGCTGAATTAAATGGATATAAAGAAAAATTAGCTCCATTTATTACAAATACTACAAATATGGTTTGGAAAGCACTTGATGAGAATAAAAGAATATTATTAGAAGGTGCTCAAGGAACTATGCTTGATATTGACCATGGAACATATCCTTATGTAACTTCATCTTCAACTGTAAGTGCAGGAGCTTGTACTGGTCTTGGTGTTAGTCCTAAAGATATAGGTATTGTAACTGGTATTACTAAAGCTTATTGTACAAGAGTTGGAAATGGACCATTCCCATCAGAAGATTTCGGTGACGATGGTGAAACAATGGCAAGTGTTGGTAAAGAGTTTGGAACAACAACAGGAAGAAAAAGAAGATGTGGTTGGTTTGATGCAGTTGCAGTTAAACATGCTGGAAGATTAAATGGTTGTGACCAATTAGCTTTAATGAAACTAGATGTTTTAGATGGTTTTGCAAAAATTAAAATCTGTGTAGCTTATGAGTTAGATGGACAAGTTATTGATTATGTACCTTCAAGCTTAGATGGATTAAAACCTGTTTATGAAGAGATTGATGGTTGGGAAAGTGTAGTGGGAATTAGAGATTATGATTCTTTACCTTTAAATGCAAAAAAATATATAGAAAAAATCGAAGAGGTTACTTCTGTTAGAGTTGGAATCGTTTCAACATCTCCTGAAAGAGATGACACAATTATAAGGGGGTAAAAACGCATGAGAATGAGATTACATCATACACCGTATGTCTCAAGAAGAATTACGAGAGACTTAGCTAGTTGTGACTTTGTGGAAGTTAGAAAAGAAAAACATAGTATTGAAGCTGAAATAGAAAGAATATTAGATGCCGATTTAGAAAAAGAGTTTGGATTAGATGAAAAAGTTCAAGAGATTTTAGATGCACAAGAAGAAGAAATAGAGTATTTAAACGCAGATAGAAGACAACTTTTTTGGATGACTAAAAAAAGAATGGCAAATGATTATGGAGTTATTTTAAATAATGAAGATAGATTCTCAGACATTGCCCACCAAATATTAGATTATTTATGGGAAGAAGATTTTATACATTATACATGTTCTGATAATCAAATCAAAAATGTAATATTTGCTTCATTAGATGATTTCATTAAAGGTTTTGAAAAAGCTGATTTTGAAGTAATGGCGAAATTAAAAAATTACAAAAGAAAACTTATACCAGGAACTGATGATTATGATTTAGTTTATCATAGGTTATATGAAGAGGAATTAACAAAAAGAGGATTAATATAAATGCAAAACGTATGGATATATTTAGAAAATGGGACTTTTTTAGAAGCAAAATCTTTTGGTGCGACAGGAACAACTGTTGGAGAAATAGTTTTTAATACATCATTAACTGGATACCAAGAAATTATTTCTGATCCTTCTTATGCAGGACAATTTATTACTTTTACAATGCCTGAAATTGGTAATGTTGGTGTTAATGATAATGATATGGAAAGTAGAACTTGTCACTGTAAAGGTGTATTAGTTAGAAACTACCATAATGATTACTCAAATTATAGAGCACAAGGAAACTTGGATGCATTATTAAAAGAGCATGGAGTATTAGGTATTTGCGATATTGATACTAGATATTTAACTAAAATGATTAGAGATGAAGGGGCTATGATGATGATAGCTTCAACTGAAATCTCTTGCAAAGATGAGCTAGCTAAGCAATTAGCAACAAGTCCTAGAATCGAAGATATTAACTATATTGAACAGGTATCTACAAAAGAGTCTTTTATTCATAAATCAGGAGCTTGGGATCATGGTATTAAAGCTTATAAAAAAGCTGTAATGAGTGACAAAAAAGTTGTTGTTATTGATTTTGGTGTAAAAAGAAATATCTTAAATGAACTTGTTGAATCAGGACTTGAAGTAGAAGTAGTTCCATCAACATTTAAAGCAGATGATTTAATAGCAAGATTTGAAGCTAAAGAAATTGGTGGAATTTTCCTATCAAATGGACCAGGTGATCCTCTTACTTTAACTGCTGAAAAAGAGCAAGTACAAAAACTAATAAATGCAAATATTCCAATGTTTGCTATTTGTTTAGGTCATCAAATGCTTTCAATTGCGCATGGATACGATACATACAAACTAAAATTTGGTCAACACGGTGGTAACCATCCAGTTGCTAATAATGGAGTTGTAGAAATCACTGCACAAAATCATAACTATAATGTTCCTGATAATATTGTAGAGATTGCAGAAATAACTCATATAAACTTATTTGATAATACTATTGAGGGTGTTAAATATAAAAATAAAGAGATTTTCTCAGTGCAACATCACCCAGAAGCAAGTCCGGGTCCACATGAGTCGAAGTACATATTTAAACAGTTTGCAGAGATAGTGAAGTAATTCACTTCTTTTGCAAAATCTAATATAGAGTTTCTATAGATAAACTTTTAAATATACAAACGAAATGAATATAT
>JAHIWE010000144.1 GCA_018816105.1 bacterium
ACCTCTTATTTCAATATCATAATCATCTTTGTATTTTGCAGCAATTTTTTCTAAAGTTTCTTTTAAAATCTTTTCTTTGTAGAAAACAGCTTTAGTTATATTGTCATTTTGCCAGTATTGATCAAGTGAAACTTTTGAAGCAACAAATGCTAAGTTATTTCCTCTAAATGTTCCTGTATGCTCACCTGGTTTCCATTGGTCTAAGTGGGGCTTAAATAATAATACAGCCATTGGTAATCCACCACCAATTGATTTAGATAGTGTTACCATATCTGGATTTATTCCTGCAAATTCAAAAGAGAAAAACTCTCCACTTCTTCCATTTCCAACTTGAATATCATCTACAATTAATAAAATATCAAACTCTCTACAAATTGCTTCAAGTTCTTGTAACCACTCTTTTGAAGCTACATTTATTCCACCTTCACCTTGAATAGTTTCAAGTATAACAGCAGCTGGTAAATCAACACCACTACTACTATCTTCTAAGAACTTTCTAAAATATGTCAATGTATTCATATCTCCGAAATATCCATCAAATGGCATAAAAGTGGCATTTGTTCTAGAAATATAACTTTCATCTCTATATTCATTATTTCCAGTAACTGCTAGTGAACCTTGAGATAATCCATGGTATCCATTTGTAAAAGCAACTACATTACTTCTTCCTTTTACAAGACGTGCTAGTTTTAATGCAGTTTCAACTGCATTTGTTCCTGTGGGTCCCGTGAATTGAATTTTGTATTCAAGATTTCTAGGTTTTAAAATTAAGCTTTCAAAAGTTTGTAAGAACTCTTTTTTTGCAGTTGTTGCCATATCAAGACCATGAACAATTCCATCATTTTGTAGGTATTCAATTAATGCTTTACTTATATGTTCATTATTATGTCCATAATTTAAAGTTCCAGCACCAGCGAAAAAGTCAATAAACTCAACCCCTTGCTCATCTGTTAAAATTGACCCCTTTGCTTTTGTAAATATTGTTGGGAAACTTCTAATATATCCTCTTACTTCTGATTCTAAATTTTCAAATATTCTCATTCTTTTTTACCTTTATTGTTTGTTTTTCGTTTGTGTTATTGGTCCAATTAAATATTGAACTTCCTCTTCATGTGCATCTATAAAATCATCTAATGAAAAAAGTGTTTTACTTTTCATATCAGTATCAAAATCAATTGCTACTTTTTCAAAAACTCTTTGTGAAGATTTATTACTTGGAGATACTGTAGATAAAATATATTTAATTTGTTTTTTTGAATTATTTCTATTAAATATATCCATTATAATTTGCATAGCTAAGTTTTGACCTCTAAATTTACTTGAAACTGCAACTTGCCAAATAAAAAGTGTTTCTTCTTCTTCATTAGGAACTAAATACCCTGATACGAATCCGACTATTTCATCATTACAAACAGCAACACTACAAGTTTCATTAAAATGTGTTGTTTGAAGTAGATATAAATATTCAGAATTTAAATCTAAAGTACCTCCTGATTTGATTAAATCAACGATTTTTTTTGCATCTTTCTTTTGCGGTATTCTAAATAAAATACTGGAGTCCATTCTTATCCTTTAACATAAAATATGTAAAAATATTACATTTTATATGTATAATTTTTACGTTTTTGATGTGAATTTATAACGTAAGACTCTTATCTTAAACTTAAATTATAATAATTTTTTTACTGGGAATAAGCTGTAGAGCTTGTTATATAGGGTCTGCAGCAAATTTCTTAATTTGAAGTAATAAAAGATAGATTTTTAAGATATTGAAGTAATAATATAGGATTTATTTCTAATATGAGTATTTTTTAAAATGATTCTAAGTCTTGGATTTCATTTTCTGAGATATTTTCTAGTTTATTTTCTATGATATCTAAAAAATCATTCCTATTTTTTTCATCCATATTCTTTTCAATCATCTCTAAAATATAAATTATTCCATTTGAATTTATTTTTTTTATATTTGCAAGATAGTGTACAAATGCAATGATTTTTATGTCATTGATTGAATATAGTTTTTTTATAGTGTTGTTTTTTAAAGGTAAAAGTCTTTTGTCTTCATACATTTTAAGTGTTCGTATTTTTGCACTTAAAAGTTCAGAAATACTGCTAAGTGGAAGGACGTCTTTTTCATTATTAAGTAAGGCCATATTTTTTCCTATAATTATAAAATATTTATTTCACTTTTGTCTGTAGTTCTTTCGAATTTAGTTGGAATACTTCTATTTTCACTTTTTACTTCTTCATCAAACTTTTTCTGAATAGCTTTACTATTAGCTAAAAATGATGCTCTTTCTCTTGCTTCTAAACCATCTACTTTTGGTTTTGTAATAACTGTCAAAGGATCAACTGCTGTACCATTTTTATATAGACCTAGGTGTAAGTGTGGTCCTGAACTAAGACCTGTATTTCCTACATAACCAATATGTTCACCTTTTTTTACACTTTTACCTTGTCTAATTCCTTTTGCAAAGCCATTTTGATGAGCATATAATGTTTTATATCCATTTCCATGATTTATGATTATAGTATTTCCATAACCACCTTTTTTACCTACAAATTCTAATCTTCCATCTGCTGCTGCATAAATTGTTCTTCCTCTTGGTGCTGCAAAATCAGTTCCTAGGTGAGCTCTATATCTTTTTAAAACAGGATGCCATCTTTTTTTTGTAAATACACTTGAAATTCTTTGATATGTAAGTGGAACTTGGAAAAAGTATGATTTTGTAAAACCAATACCTTTCTCATCATAATATTTATCATCTTTTTCATGCTTAAATCTAAAATATGGTTTACCTGAGATTTCAACCATAGCTGCTGTTAAATCTGGAAGACCATGAGGTTTTCCTAAGTAAGATTTTTGAGTATATTTTAATGCAATAAAGTCACCTTTTTGCATTTTTCTAAAATTAACACTATCTTTAAAAAGAGATTTTAAAACAGCAGCTAGGGTAACATCTCCTGTTGCTTTTAAAATATCATGAGATACAGACTCAGTTATTTCAATAGCTACTGTTTCTGAATATTCTGTATAATTAATAGGTAGAGTTTGAAATTTAAATTCATTGTTTATATCTTTATATACATGTATTTGAATATCATCTGAAACTGGTATTAAAACTTGGTTTAGCGTTCCATCATCTTCTGTATATAAGTAGTATTTTCTATCTGCTTCAATTTCTGAACATAATTCTTTATCTTCTTTTTCTAAATCAAAATATAATTTTTGTGAGATTGAGTATTTATCTAAAAATGTTAGAAAACTCTCTCCTTTTGGCCATGGTAATTCTTCAACTTGTGCCGAGTATAAAAAGTTAAAAAAAATAATAATTGATAAAATAATCTTTTTCATAATTGGATCGCTTTTTTATTAAATAATTAGGGCAAGTATTATACAATTGCGCAACTTAAAGATTAACATGGAGAAAGAATTGTTTAAATTTATAATTTTTTTGATGATTATTTCTAATGTGTATGCTAAAGATTTAGTAAACATATATAGATTTCAAGGTATCAATTCAGTAGAAAATGAAATAGAAAATATTTTAAAAGATATAAATTATTGGAAAGAGTATTTAAAAAATAAGAATGTTGATTATGGTTATTATGAATATAA
>JAHIWE010000145.1 GCA_018816105.1 bacterium
ATTTATAAGCTAAAGTAACTTTAAAATTTCTTCCTGCTTCATAATCTCCTGTACTTATAAGATTGTTTCCAACTGTAAAACTTCTATTTTCAGAGATATGAGAAACATAAGCTTCATCAAAAATATTATCTACTCCTGCAATTATTGTTAGATTTTTAGCAACTTTAGGCTTCCAATTTACAGCAAAATCATGAACATTATATGCATCTTTTATATTATATTCACTTCCTGCAGTATCATCTTGTTTAAAGCCAAATAAAGAATCCCAAGATAAAGATAAATTAGATAAAAGTTTATAATCTAAGCCAATAGATAAACTATCTCCTGGTTCTTTAGAATCTGCCATTCCTGTATCTTCATATTTTGTATCAGAATGTGCATATGTTATTAATCCACTAAATTTATTTAATTTATAAAGAAAACTTGTTTCAAATCCTCTTAAATTTAATGTTCCTGAATTTGTCATTTCGTAACCAACAGTTTTAATATAATCATCAATATCTGTATCAAAATATTTAAATGAAAAACCAACACTATCAGCACCTAAAGTATCATCTTGATTATATGTAAATCCTATTTCTTTATTTATTCCTGTTTCTGATTTTAAATTAGGAGTATCAGGGGCATAAATTCTATTTGTTGCTAAAACATCAACCATTTCAACTCCTTTATAAAGAGTTGTTGCACTTGCTAATAAAGTTAAATTGTCATTTACCGCATATTGTGATGCTAAACCATAAGTAAATTTACTATCTTTTATTTTTCCATAAGAACCATCTAAATCATAGTGGTTATATCTAACTCCTGGAGTTAATAATAATCCATTATTAAAATCTATTGTATCTTCCACAAATAATGCCGCAGATTTTGCTTCTTCATCATCTCCATATTTAGCTCCATCCCAAGTTACTTTACTTGTTTGGATATCATATAATCCTCCATAAGTAAAAGTATGTAAAATGTCTACAATTTCTAAATTTGTTTGAGCTTTTGTATTTATTCCCTTCGTGGCAACTTTACCATTTAATAGCCCTTGTGTAATTCCTCCTGGTCTAACAGGTGTTGTTCCATTTAGTTTTTCATATCTTTCAAGTTCATTTTCATTTGAATAAACTGTACTATTTAAAACTAAATCATCTCCTAGATTTAACTCATGTTTTAAAGTAATTGTTTTTCTTATGTATTCAGTGGGATAAGTATATAGTCCTGTTCTAGCTTCATTATAAGCTCTTCCAAAATCTGGTCTTGGAGAATAATCCCCTTCATCTTTTAAAGTATCATAAGATAAAGAAACTCTTTGAGAATCACTTAAGTTATATCCTAATTTCATAAGAGTATTTTGAACCTCTCCATCTGAACCAAATGTTTCAACTCCTTTTCCATCTTTCCAATCATTTTTATTTAAATAATTGTGATAAACTAAAAAATCAATATCTTCTGATACTTTTCCATAACCAGTTAAAGAACCACCAATGCTATCATTTGAATTATAAGTTGTTGAAACTCTTGCCCCAAAATCTTTTCCTTTTTCAAGCATTTCTCTTCCATCTTTTGTTTCAAAAGCTACTGAACCACCTAAACTACCATTTACAACCGAATTAGTACCTACTTGAATATCAGCTTTTTTTAAAATATCTGGATTAATTAATAAGTTTCCAATATGATGAAACATATTTGCATTTTGTACTTTTGCTCCATCAAGAGTAATTTCTAGGTTTTCATCTTGTAGACCTCTAATATTAATTCTATTATTTATAGAATGAGTTCCTCCAACATCCACACCTGGTAAATCTTTTAATAAATCACTTAAATGATCTGCTTGTTTTGTCTCAATTGCTTTTTCACCTAAATTTAAAGATGAACTACTAACTTGTGTTTCCCATACTTTTACTTCATCTAATAATGTCACATCATTTGCATTTAAACTATTTGAGAACAAAGATAATGCTGTTAATGAACTAAGTAAAATTTTTTCATGTTTCATATTTTAACCTTTTTATAAATTGATATTGAGTATCATAACTAATAAAAATCACAACGAAATCACAAAAGGTAAAAAATGTGTAAAAATACTATTAAGGAGATTTCAATTTTAATAATTGAAGATGAAATTATTTTAGCTCTTGGATTACAAGAGACTTTAAAATTTTTTGGATATTCAGTTTCAGGTATTGAAACAAGTATGCAAGGAGTAAAAAAACACCTAGAAAAATCATATCCAACATTGGCAATTGTGGATATAAAATTAAAAGGATTAAACAATGGAATAGAAATAGCAAAATATTTATGGCAAATAAAAAAAATTCCTATTATATTTTTGACTTCATATTCTGATGAAATGACAATACAAAAAACTTTGGCTTGCGAACCTTATGCTTATTTAATTAAACCTTGTAAAGATACAGAATTACATACAACAATACAAACTTCTTTAAATAAGCATAACTATTTTTTTAAAAATAAAGATGTAATTAGAAATGAAACAAAATATATTTATTTAGAAAATAATATTAAATTTCATAAAAGTAAGGCTATATTATATAAAAATAATGAACCAATAAAATTAACAAGAAATGAAACTAAAATATTAGAACTACTTAGTGATTATCCAAAAGAATCTGTTTCTTTTGAACGAATTAGTACATATATCTGGAGAGAATCCATATATGATTTAGGGCGATTAAGAACATTGATTTATAGATTAAAACAAAAAGTTGGAATAGAAATCATTGATAGTGTTTTTGAATCTGGCTATAGATTAAAAGTACAATAATTTGGCAAATTCTAAAAATATCCCCATTAGTTTTAAAATTGGTTTTTCTTTTTTATTAATATCCTTGTTTTTATTAACTATTTTATTTATCTTACTAATTCCTAAAATTGAAAAAGAACAATACAATAACGCCTTGTTACAAACTGAGAAAATGGTACTTTTAACAAAATCTCAAATCAAATTGTTAGTTGATTATTTCAAAGAGTATTCAATTATTGAAAAAAATCAATCAAAAAATGAAATAATAACTCAAATTGATAAAATTAAAACAAGTATTTTATTAAACCAAAAGTATAGAAAAGAAGATTTAGAAATTGATTTAAAAAAAATGAATAAAAAATTTAATTGTGAAATAAATTTGTTAGAAAATAATAAAAGTATCTTAAAATTACAAAATAATAAAGTAAATAAAACATTTGATTTTGAAAAAATATCTAAAAACAATTGGCATAACATAGATGACTCAATTACCCAATGTCCTCATCCTACATACCATTTATTTAAAACAAAAATAAAAAATCAAGAATTACAGCTTTCTTGTAATTCATATTTTAATAATGGATATAAAAATATTGAAGAAAATGTTAAAAAAATAATTCAAGAAGGTTTTTCTTTAAGTGAAAATATTCATAAAGGAAAAATCTATTTAATGTGGATTAATAATAAAATAGATGGAAATAATTTAAATAAATCTCTTGATACGATTGAGAATGTAAATAATGAAAACTTTTGTGTAAGTAAAATCTCAAATTATAGATTGCCTAAAAGTGGGGAATTAACAGTAGGAGATATTCTAGAAGTAAATGATACAAAAAATATTAAACATAAAATTGATGGTAAAAATACTCTAACTTGGATTAGTAAAATAGAGGAAAAAGAAAATAGTAATTTTGTTTTTGTATTAAGCGCATTAGAAAATGATTTTAAAAATGATATTAATAGTCCAATTATAAAAGTTTTACCAATTTCAATTTTAGCATTAGTATTATCTATTTTATTTGGTTATTTCATATTTAAAAAATGGATTAAAGATATTGAAAAACTTTCAAATACTGCCAAACAAGTTTGTCTTGGAAAATTAAATTTTAGAAGTAATATCAAAGGAAATGATGATATTGGAATATTAGGAATAGCCTTTGATTCAATGTTGGATAAAATTGAGGATAATATAAAAACCTTAGATACAAGAGTTGAAGATAGAACTATAGAACTTACAAACTCTTTGAAGACAAAAGAATTGCTCTTAAAAGAGATTCACCATAGAGTTAAAAATAATTTAGCATTAACAATAAATTTTATTAAATTACAAAAATTTAAAATTAAAGATAAAAATATTATTGATGCCCTATCAAACATAGAAAATAGAGTCTATACCATGGCTTTACTTCATACTAAACTTTATGAATCTAAAAATCTTGATTCTATTGATTTTAATACTTATATTAATCAGTTAATTAATGATATTAAATCAACTTTTGAAGAAAATCTAGAAGTAATTATTCTTTTAGATATTGATGAAATATTTTTAGATGTAGACCAAGCTATGTATTGTGGATTAATAATAAATGAATGTGTTGTAAATGCTTTAAAATATGCATTTATAAAAAATAAAGGAAGAGTAGAAATAATTTTTAAGAAAACAAATATTGAATATATTTTGGAAATAAAAGATAATGGAAAAGGATTAAAAAAGAATTTTAAATTTGAGCAATTAAATAGTTTAGGACTTAACTTAGTTAAATCAATCGCAAATATTCAATTAAATGGTAATTTAGAAATTAAACAAAACTTAGGAACTCATTTGATTATAAGGTTTCCCTTATAATCTTATATTTTTTTGTAAATAAGCTATCATATCTTTATTTATTAATATTAAAGTACTGTGTTCAGCTCTTTTTGAAGTGTCAAATTTATTTAGATTAGTAATATAGTTTTCTATTTTATCTGTTAATTTTTTATCATTGATTAGTAAAATTATTTTTGCTGAAGTTTTTTTTATTTCTCTTAATTGATTATCAACATTTGAATGTTCAATGGATAATATATCTTCTGTTAATTTTGAAAATAATTCTAACTTAGTATTTCTGAGCCATTTCCCCTGCTCTACTTTATTATTTATTTTTGTAGAAATTAATGTATCAACTAGTTTTGTTGCAACTGCTCCAATAAAAGCACTTTTAGCAACAGATGTAAGTAATGTAATATTTAACATAAAAAATCCTTTTAATTTTATCAATTATAATTTCAATTAACTTAAATTAATATTTAAAATGATTCTAACTATCATTAATATTATATTAAGCTCTTGGAAAGTATCATACTGATAATAATTATTAAGGTCATAAAATGAAAAAAACATTTCTTCAGGAAAAAAAAATGAAAGAATCTCTCTATGAAAAGAATTTAAGAATCCATAGAAATTTATGGAAATTTTATAGTTTTTTTCTTTTTATAGGAATAATAATTGTTTCATTTAAAGGAATACATTAATGCATAAGAAATATGAAATGAATTTTGATACATTTTTAAAGAATTTTAAAAAACATGTTTCAAAACTTAAATTAAAAAATTCTATTCAAAAAGATTATATTCTAAAAATACTCTACTTCTCACAGCAACACTTAACAGCAGAAGAAATAACGTATAAAATAAGAGAAACTTACAATGTTGATATTGGAATTGCAACAGTTTATAGAGCAATGAAATTTTTTGAAGAATTAAAAATTGTTTCTTGCTTAGATGGGCTTGAAAATTCGAAATTGTATGAACTAAATTTATCTTTACACCATGATCATCTAATTTGTACTTCATGTCATAAAATTATTGAATTTACAGATAATGTAATAGAAGAAAAACAAATAAATATAGCCAAAAACAATAACTTTATTTTAAAAGATCATGTAATGACAATATATGGTATTTGTGAAGATTGTCAATAGCTTTTATACTAAATTGATAATGAGTATGAATTTATAATAAGGCTTAATTAATTTAACATATATAAAAATCAACAAAAGGAAACAGTTTGATAAGTACAGATGAAATTATAAATATATCAAAGTTTTTTTCAATCATCGCCCACACCCCTGGAAGATTAAGAGTTAGGGTTAATCCTAAAATCAAAGATTCAAGTGGGAATATTTCCTTAAGCGATATTGAAAATTTACCAAGTAAAATTGATGGGATAATGAATATTAAAATTAATAAAATAATTGCATCAGTTACAATTACTTATGATCCTAAAATTTTTGAACCAAAAATTTGGGAAGACTTAATAAGTCAAGAAAATTTAGATGAAATATCTATTTTGATAAATAATCTAGCAAAGGAGGTAATTTAATTGGAAAAGAATACTGATGAACAACTATTATTATCTGCACGTATTGATAGTAATAGTGAAATACCAATAAGTACTCAAATTTTAAGAATTGCTGTTTATGATGAGTTCAAAGCTTATGAAACCTATTCTAAAATCATAGAAAAATTTGGTTTAGTTCAACCTTTTGTAAACATCAAAGAAGCAGAAGCAGTTCACTACTCTGTTTTAGTAAAACTAATGGAAAAATATCAAGTAGAAATACCTATTAATGATTGGTATTTGAAAATTGAAATTCCAAATACTCTAATAGAGTGTTGGGAGATGGGTGTTGCAGGAGAAATAAATAATATTGCAATGTATAATAATTTACTTCAATATGCCCAAGAAAATGATATAAAAGATGTTCTTTTCAGACTGCAAGCAGCTTCATTTAACAATCACTTGCCTGCATTTAGAAGCTGTGTATTAGCTCATTATAATAGTGGAAATAGTGGAAATAGTGAAAATATAAATCAAGAAAATATTATGGAAAAACTTGGAGAATATCAAGTTTTATTAGATGACATTATGAGTGGAAATATAGATGAAAATTCTATTTCTAAAATATTTTCTAAATTAAATCTAACAATGGCTACTGGTGCTGTTTTTGGTGGTGCAATAATTGCACTTTTAAATAATTATATTTCTAAAAAAAATATTAAAGAAGAGGAGTAACAAATGGCTTTACCATTCATATTAGGACTAGCAGTTGGAGCTGGGGCTATCATTGCCTTTAATAACAAAGATAAATTAAAAAATAAAACACTAGGTTTAGTAGACAAATCAAAAGATTTTGCAGAAGATACTTTTGAAAAAACTAAAAAAAATGTTAGTGAACTAAAAGATAAGTTATGTACAAAAAAAGAAGAAGTAAAAAGTGAAATAGAAGATGAACTACAAGATATCAAAGAAGAAATAGAAAAAAAGATAAAGGACTAAGAATGAAAGAAATTACAATAGATACAGGAGCTCCAAGAAATGTTTTAGGACATGTAATAAGTGGAGCTGTTGCCTCTGCTGTTATTAGTGGAGCAATAAACTATAAAAAAGCTCAAAGTAGACAAATAACTAAAAATGAAGCAATAAAAGACACTTTTAAAAGAACTTCACAAGGAGCAATTGCCACAGGAACTGCAATTGCAACAGCTAATTATTTAGGTCAAAAAGGTGGATTATTTAAAGCATTAACAGCAGCATCTATTGGAATGATGGGAATTTATGCTCTTGAAGTAATTGAAGAAAAATTAGATCAGAAATATTTGACAAACGAAAATTGTCATATTGAAGAAGAAGTTTATGAATAATAATATCCCAAATAACCCATATGATATAAATATTGAGAACACTAGAACAAAAAATGACCAAACAGGTATTAATATAAATCAAAATCCTTATATTAATCAAAATATTAATCCATTAGAAAATAAGATACAACATAATATGACCACAAATGTAAATGGACAAAGTGGATTTAATAATGGTGATTTCATAAAAGGTGCTTTAATTGGTGCACTTGCTACTTATTTACTTACAAATAAAAATGCACAAGAAACAATTATGAAAACTGTTGGAAAAGGAAGTGAACTTTTTTCTGCTGGGATTGAAGAGTTAAAAGAAAGATATGAAGATGCTAAAGCTCAGATGCAAGCAAATCAAGAACAATAAGAAAACTATGTTATGAAAAATAAATTTATAAAAGTACATCAAACATCTTCTAGAGTTAGATATAAATATTTTTTGTTAAAAGATAAATATCTAGATGAAAATATCTTAAAAAATCATTTAAAAAAAGTTGAAAATGTACAAAATGTAAGAATTAACAAAAAGGCTTTTTCTATAATTTTTGAAATCAATAAAGATATAACATTAAAACTAGAAGAAATCTTAAACTCTCTTACAAATGAAAAATTATTAGCTGATTGTGAAGATGAAGCTGTTTGTGTTTCTTGTTTTAATAGCAAAGAACCTTCTATTAAAGGAATAATTAGAGCTTCAAGTGCTTTAGTTGCAGAAAGATTTATTACAAATGATTTACTAAAAGCAACAGTCACAACTACAGCTTCATTACCTTTATTAATTGATGGTTCAAAAGAGCTATTCAAAGAAGGATTAACTTCAAAAGTTCTTGAAAGTGCAGCTGTTGCAATATCTATTTATAGAAAAGACTATCTTGCTGCAAATTCTACAAATGCAATGTTAGAACTTGGCGAATATATAGAAGAAACAACTGTTCATAAAAGTGATGATTTATTAAAAGAATTATCAAAACCAAATGTAGAAGAAGCATGGCTAGAAAAAATCGTTGATGGGAAAAAGACAGAAATCTTAGTAAAAAGCGAAACAATTAAAATTGGAGATATTGTAATAGTAGGAGCAGGAAATACCATTGCAGTTGATGGGCATATTATTGATGGAGCAGGAAGCGTAAATCAAGTTTCTATGACGGGAGAAGCCGAACCTATTATTAAAACACGAGGGGATAGAGTAATTTCAGGAACAATAGTTGAAGAAGGAAGATTTAGAATCTGGGCTGAACACGTAGGTGCAGATACAGCTACACAAAGAATCAAACATTATATTGAAAATTCTTTAAATGAAAAATCATCTGTTCAATTAAAAGCAAATAAACTTGCTAATAAATTAGTTCCAGTAACTCTGGGGCTTGCTGGTATTTCATATATATTTGCAAAAGATTTTGAAAGAGTTGCCTCAATTTTACAAGCTGATTATTCTTGTGCCTTAAAACTTGCAACTCCTGTTGCTTTTAAATCTACTATTTCAAAAGCTGGTCATAATGGAATTATGATAAAAGGTGCAAAATCTATCGAAGCTTTAAATAGTGCTGATACTTTTATTTTTGATAAAACAGGAACTTTAACATATGGAGAATTAGAAGTTATTTCTGTTGAATCTTATAATAAAGAATGGAGTGAAGAAGAGCTTTTAAATCTTACAGCTTCAACAGAAGAGCACTATTTCCATCCAGTTGCAGAAGCTGTTGTAAAAGCGGCAAAACAAAGAGGTTTTGTACATATGCACCATGAAGAAGTAGAGTTTATAGTGGCGCACGGAGTAAAAACAGAAATCAATGAGAAATCTGTGGTTATTGGAAGTAGACACTTTTTAGAAGATGATGAAAAAATTGATTTTTCACCATATAAAGAAAAAATAGAAGATTCATTAAAAGATGGGAAAACACTACTTTATATAGCTTATGATGGGAAACTTTTAGGAACAATTGGTTTAGCAGATGAGTTAAGACATAATGCAAAAAAAGCTATTTCAGATTTAAGAAAACTTGGTGTAAAGAATATCATTATGCTTACAGGTGATACAAAAGAAAAAGCACAAATTATTGCTAAGCAATTAGGTATTAATGAAGTACGTGCAGAGCTTTTACCTCAAGATAAGGCAAGAATAGTAAAAGAACTTATGGATGAAGGTAAAAAAGTAGCCTTTATAGGAGATGGTATAAATGATGCTCCTGCGCTGATTTCCTCACATGTTGGAATATCAATGAGTAGAGGTGCTGACATTGCAAAGGCAACAGCTGATATATCTTTATTAAAAGATGATATTGCTTGCGTTGTTGAAGCAAAAGAGTATGCATATAAAACAATGAATTTAATAAATACAAATTTTAATACAACTGTTGCTATAAATTCTGGAATTTTAGCAGGTGCAACATTTGGAATATTTTCACCAATAGTAACAGCAATATTACACAATGGAACAACAATTGGACTACTTTTAAATTCAATAAAAGGTGTTAAACTAAAATAATATGATAATAGTTATCAGTTTTATTTAAGAATCTCTTGGATAGAATTTTGATAATTATTATCAAAAGGATTTTTATGCCTATTTTATTACCATTTGCAACCGTTTTAACAGCACTATTAACAATAAAAACAGTAAACAAAACAATTAAAACAATAGAAAAAAGAAAAAAAAGGACTCAAAAAAATGTCAATTGATTTAGAAATTCAAAAAGAAGCAGCAAAAATTGGAATGACTGCAACACTTGGGGCTACAGTAGTTACATCAATGTTTATGAAAAATAGTGTTGCAAAAAAAGTCCATGTAGTTGCAGGTGTTGCTTTTTGTGGATTCGCTTTATGGCATCATACTTTATATCAAAACAAAAGAAAAAAAACTATAAAAGAAGAAAAGAATTCTATAGAATAATCTTTTATTCAATTACAATTAAGTTTCCTTATATTATGATAACGATTATCAATATAAGGAAATCAAATGTCAAACAATCATCTTATAAATCAAAATCTAGACAAGCATCTTTTTAAAAATATTTTTATATCTTTAATTAATGAAAACAAATGGGATACACTTATAGAAATCTTTTCACTTGGTATTGTGGATATAAATATTAAAGATGATAGAGGTCGAAATAGTTTGTTTTGGGCTATTCACAAAAATAAAATTGATGTAATCAAAAAACTAATCTCTTTTAATATAAATACAAAAGAAGTATCTCCAAATCTATCTGCTATGAATTATGCTGTGTATCAAGATAATGTTAAAGTTATAAAATGCTTAAAAAATTGTGGCTTAGAAATAAATGAAATTGATGATATAAACTCTACGCCACTTATTTATGCAGTTTTATATAATAAACTAAATAGTATAAATTACTTAGTTGAAAATGGTGCAGATATTAATCATGAAGATTTTTTAGGAAATAGTGCTTTTAGTTTGGCCCATAATTTAAAAATTAAATTTTTAATTGAGAAGTTTGAGAAAATTTACGTTTAAATAGAAATCTTTCTAAAAGATTTCTATTTATAAAATTATTCATATCTTAATGCGTCTATTGGATTTAATCTAGCTGCTTTTCGTGCTGGGAAATAGCCAAAAAGCACACCAATTAGAGTCGAGAAAATAAATGAAATTAGAATAATTTTATTATTTAAAATAAAAGGTAAATCCATTATATTTACACTTAAAGAACCAATACTTAAACCTAAAACTATTCCAATAGCTCCTCCAAGTGTAGATAAAACAATGGCTTCTACTAAAAACTGTAATAATACTTCGTTCTCCATAGCTCCAATAGCTAGTCGTGTTCCTATTTCTCTCGTTCGCTCTGTTACAGAAACTAACATAATATTCATAATTCCAATTCCCCCAACAAGTAAAGAAATCCCTGCTATTGAACCTAAAAGATAAGTTAACATTTGCGTTGTTGAAGTCATAGTTGAAAGTGTTTCTTGCATATCTCTTATGTGGAAATTATCAGCTTCTTCTACTCTTAAATTTCTTCTTTCTTGCATTAAAGATGTAATTTCTATTTTTGCATTATTAATTAAATCTCCATCAGTAATTGAAATCAATATTGATGAAATATCTTTATCCCCTTTTATTTTTTGTTGAAACATTTTAAGAGGAACTATAACTATTTCATCTTGGTCATTTCCAAAAGCAGCTGCTCCTTTTGATTTTAAAATGCCAATAATATTACAAGTTAAATTTTTAAGTCTAATATTCATACCAATTGGATTCTCATCTGCAAAAAGTTGTTTTACAACTGTAGTTCCTATAATACAAGAAGATCTTCCATTATTTAATTCATTTTCATCAAAAATTCTTCCATCAGTTGTTTCCCAATCTTTAATTGTAAAATAATCATTGCTAGTTCCAATAACAGAAGCTGTAGTACTTTTATTCCCATAAACAATATTCATTTTACTAGAGTTCTCAGAAGCTACAGCTTTTATATTTTGAAGTTCATTTCTTATAGCATTTATATCACCTTGTGTAAATGGTTTAGCACTATTATCTTCTCTTGGTGGTCCACGTCTTTCTTGTCCAACTCTAAGAGTTAACATATTAGTTCCAAGTTTTGAAATACTCTGTTTTACATTTGCAGTTGTTCCATCACCAATCATTACCATAGCAATTACAGATGCCACTCCAATTACAATTCCTAAGATTGTAAGAAATGACCTTAGCATATTTCTTTTTATCTCTTTTATAGCTATTATAAAGGCATTACTTAACATTATTTGAATCCTTTTTTTAAGCTATCTTCAATATTTCCATCTCTAAAATAAATAATTCTATTTGCAAAAGCAGCCATTTCTTCTTCATGGGTTACCATAATAATAGTGATTTTTTCATCTTCATTTAATTTTTTAAGTAAATTCATTATTTCCATACTTTTTATACTATCAAGATTTCCTGTTGGTTCATCTGCTAGTAAAACTAAAGGAGTTGATACAATTGCCCTTGCAATTGCAACACGCTGTTGTTGTCCACCTGAGAGCTGTGCAGGAGTGTTATAAACAACACTTTGAAGACCAACTTTATTTAGAGCTTCAAAGGCCATCTCTTTTCTTTGTTTTGCAGGAATTTTTCTATAAACAAGTGGTAATTCTACATTTTCCAAAGCAGATGTTCGACCTAATAAATTAAAACTTTGAAAAACAAATCCTAAAAAATTTCTTCTTAAAAGTGCCATTTGATTTCTATTTAGTTTTTCAACATTGATTTCATTAAATAAATATTCACCACTACTTGGTTTATCCAAACAACCAATCATATTCATAGCAGTTGATTTTCCACTTCCACTAGCCCCCATAATTGCTACAAATTCACCTTCATTTATAGAAAGATTTACACCATTTAAAGCATAAGTTTTAGCATCACCTACACCATAGGTTTTAACTATATTCTTAAATTCAATAATAGTTTTACTATTTTGCATTATTACTCTTTTGTGAAATAATTACTTCATCATCAACTTTTAAATCCTTTGATTCAATTGTTGTTGATTTTCCATCTGTTTCTAAAACTTTTACCATTACTCTTTTTGCTTGGTTATTTTCTAAAATGAATACAGGTGAAAACTCTTTTTTTCCCATCTCTTTTACACCTGTTTCCCTTTGAGGTCGTCTTGGAGCTTGTACAAAATTCATTGTATTTGTTTTTTGCTCTGTTTGAATTTTTGGTTTAAATCTCAAAGCTGTATTTGAAATAATCAATTTATCAATACTTTGTTTTGTAATAATCTGTGCAGTTGCAGTCATACCAGGTCTTAAAAGTAACTCTTCATTATTTACTCCTACTACTGTTTCATAAGTTACAACACCATTTACAGTTACAGGATTTAGTCTTACTTGTTTGATTTTCCCCTTAAAAATTTTGTTTGAATAAGCATCAACTGTAAAAGTTACATCTAAATCTTTTTTTATATCAGCAACATCTGATTCATCAATACTTATTATTAAATCCATTTGAGTTAAATCTTTTGCCAAGGTAAATAGTTTTGGTGCAGACATTGAAGCTGCTAGTGTTTGTCCAACTTCAACAGCCCTATTTAAAACTATTCCTTTAATTGATGATTTAACATAAGCTTTATCAAGATTTTGTTTTGCAGTATTTAAAGTAAAAGATGATTGTTCAACCTTTGCTTTTGAAGCTTCGTGGGATGATAAAGCAGCCTCATAAGCAAATTTTGAATCATCAAGTTCATTTATAGATGGATATTTTCCACCTGAACTACTGTACATTTTTAATGTTCTATCATAAACTGATTTTTTATTTCTAAGATTTACTTCACTCTCTTTTAAATTTGCCTTGGCAATACCTAAAGCTGCTGTTTGTCCATCAACTTCTGATTGTAATTTTCTAGTATCTAAAGTTGCTAGAAGTTGTCCAACTTCCACTTCATCATTAAAATCAACATAAATCTCTTTTATAGTTCCTGATACTTCAACGCCAATTTCCACACTATTAGTTGGGTTTAAAGTTCCTGTTGCACTAACAACAACTGACAAATCTCCACGTGTTACTTTTTTTGTATTATAAGTTGCTATTTCTTCTTTTTGCGATTGATTTATAAAAAAGTAATAATAAACTCCAGCACCTAAGATTATTAGCATAAAAATTATAAAAAAATATTTTTTCTTTGAATTTTTATTGGAATAGTTTTTTAATTCATTTTCTAATTTAGCATCCATTACCTATCAACCTTTGTTTTAAAATATAGTTTTGAGTATTGAAGTTTTTTATCAATATCATTTATTTGTAAATCATATTCATTTATTTTTTTTGTATTTTGTAGGACTTCTAAATCATAATCAGAAGTCATTCCAGCAGCATTTGAACTTTGATTTACCATAATCAAATCATCATAGAGTTTTAAATTATTTTCAACAGTTTTTTCATACTCATCATAGGTATTAATTTGAGTTAAAATTTGCTCATATTCATAAACTAATTCATTTTTCATATCATTAATATTTACTTTTTGTTTTAATACTTCTAATTTAGATTTTTCAAGTTTTGCATTTTTTGTAATATCAAAAATAGGCATTGAAGCATTCAAAGCAATTGAGCCATTTCTTTCATCATCACCTGTTGCATTTGTAGTTAAATTTTCATTGTTAGAATACCCAGCACTTGTGCTTAAAATAACTTTTGGTTTATATGAACTTTTTAATTGATTATATGATGTATTTAGTAGTTCAACTTTTGAATTTTCATATCTTATATTTAAATTATCTCTTAGAAATTTCTGTTTATCTATAATTTTAAAATCAATAATTTTTATTTCATTTGATTTAAAATTTGTATATTTTGAAAGTTCATACTCTTTATCCTTTAATGAATTTTTTAAAGAAATATTCTCTTTTTGTTGATTGTTTTTTGACATAATTGCATTATTAAGTTCAATAATATCAACCCTCCCTGCTTCGTACTGAATTCTTTTTAAAATTAATTCTATATCTTTATTTTTTAATGAATAATCACTTTGTTCTATTTGAAATTTTAATTTTTTTATAAATAAAAGAGTTTCATATATTGTTTGTAATATTGTAATATTTTCATTTTCCCATGCAATCAATTCTGAATTTAACACATCTTTTGCATATTTTATTCCAAACTCAATACCACCTGATTCATATATACTTTGTGAAAAACCTATAGAAATACTTTTATTAAATAAATCACTTTCTTTTGAAAATGAATGGCTTCTTGTTAATCCAGAATTTAAATCAACTGTTCCAATCCAATCATTTTTAGCACCTTCATACTTTTTTTGTATAACTTCTTTTTCTAAATTTCTAAACTCTTTTTTGTCATTTTGCAATATTTCTAAATTATCTGCAAAAATAAAACTACAAAATATAGAACAAACTATTATTTTACGCAAAGACTTCACCCCTCTTTTTGATTTTGAGAATTATATATAATCTATTTTAATGGATTTTTAACAAAAATAAAAAAATATTTTTATTCTTATTATCAATTAAGATAATTATTATCAATATTATATTAAGATTCACCTTATGGAAAATAAAAAAAGTTTACTAATCATATTTACATTGATAATTTCAGCACATTTATTACTATTTGCAAACA
>JAHIWE010000146.1 GCA_018816105.1 bacterium
AACGATATATCCACCGCTTTTTAATTTTCCTAATGATAATGGTCTAATACCATATCTATCTCTTATTACAAATTGTTTAGATCTACTTTGAACAATAAAACAGTATGCTCCAATAGTTCTTTGTAATGCTTCTTTAATTCTATCTCTTAATCTGTCTTTTGTATTTTTTGCAATTAGATGAATTAAATTTTCTGTATCCATACCAGTTTGGAAAATTGCACCTCTATCAATTAAGTCTTGTCTAACTTCATCTTTATTGATTAAATTTCCATTATGTACAATTGATATTTCACCAAGTTTATACTTAGCAAAAACAGGTTGAGCATCTAAAATAGAATCTCCACCTGCTGTTGAATATCTATTATGACCAATTGCCATATTTCCAACTAATATTTTTAAAGCAGTTTCATTAAAAACTTCAGAAACTAAACCTCTATTTTTAATTGTATGAATCTTACCATTACATGATGAAGATATACCTGTAGCTTCTTGACCTCTGTGTTGCATTGCAAATAAAGCGATTGAAGCTAACCTTGCTGCATTATCATTACCGTAAATTCCAACTATTGCGCACATATTGATTTTCCTTATAGACCTAAAGCGTCATTGATTGAGTATAATTTTGCATCTTTTCCAATAATCCATTTTGCAACTTTTATTGCACCTTTTGAAAAAGTATTTCTAGCTGTTGCTGTGTGATTTAATTCTAAGAATTCACCATCATTATACAAACCAACTGTATGCCGACCTACGATATCTCCACCTCTTAATGCCATAACTGCGATTTCATCCTTAGTTCTAGCACCAATTTGTCCATCACGACCAGAAATTCTTACTTCATCTAAATCTAAATCTCTAGCACTTGCAGCATGTTCTGCTAATGTTAAAGCAGTTCCAGATGGTGAATCTACTTTATGTCTATGATGTTGTTCAACGATTTCAATATCAAAATCTCTTAATGTTTTAGAAGCAAGCGCTACTAGTTTATTTAAAACTGCAACTCCTAAGCTCATATTAGTTGCATATAAAATAGGTACAATTTTACTAGCTTCAAGCAATAAATTTTGTTGATGCTTGTTAAATCCAGTAGTAGCAATTACAAGTGGTTTATTCCCACCATTTTCTACAACTTCTGTTAAAAGTGCTTCTGTTGCAGATGGAGCTGAAAAATCAATAATTACATCTGATGAATCAAATAAAACTTTCATATCATTTGTTACAATTGTATCAGCGGGTAAACTTCTTTTTAATTTATCAAAAACATGTACTGCTGAAACTCTTGCTTCATTATCATTTTCTAAATCATCAATTAATAATGACCCCACTCTTCCTGTACTACCCAAAATACCTATTTTAATCATCTAAATTTTCCTTATCCTATATATTCAATAATATTAACAGCTGCTGTCGCACCATCACCTGCTGCACAAACAACTTGTTTTGAAGCATCAATTCTAATATCACCTGCTGCATAAAGACCTGCTACTGATGTTCTCATTTTTAAATCAACGACAACTTCACCAGCTTCATTTACATCACATAAAAATGAACCATCTTCTTGTTTTAATGGAGCATTTAATACATCACGTCCAACAAATATAAAAACACCAGGAGTTGGTAATTCTCTAATTTCACCTGTTTCTTTACTTTTAACTCTTAATCCAAGAACTCCACTTGCATCACCAAATACTTCTTCAACAGTTACATTAGTAACTTCTTCAATATTAGCAGTATTTTTCATATGTTCGATTGTACTTGGAGCTGCTCTATAAGTATCTCGTCTATGAACTAAATAAACTTTTGCACAAAGTTTTGCTAAATAAACAGCCTCTTCAATAGCAGAATCTCCACCACCTACAACAGCTACTTCTTTTCCTTTATAGAAAAATCCATCACAAGTTGCACAAGTTGAAATTCCTCTTCCAAAAAACTCATTTTCACCTTTAAAGCCAGCTCTTTTTGGAACAGATCCAGTAGCCATTAATACAGTTTTTGCTTCATATTTTTTTCCATCAACACCTGTGATATTAAAAATATCATTCTCTTTAGTTATTGATGTAATTTGATTCATTTCGTGTTTTAAACCAAATCTTTGACATTGTTCAGGCCAATTTGCCATTAAATCCATACCTGATACAATTTCAGCTTGTCCTGGATAATTTTCAATCTCTGAAGAACCTGTAATTTGACCTCCAGGCATACCCATTTCGAACATTACAACATCTTTTAATCCACCTCTTGTTGCATATAATCCAGCAGTTAACCCAGCAGGACCTCCACCAATAATCGCTAAATCTAACATATTAATTCCTTATTTGTTTAGTTGAATAATTCATTGTATTTTTAAAACCACCATGATACTAAAATATTTGTAAGTTATAGGTTAAAGAAATAGTAAATTATTAAGGATAAATTTTATCATTTAATAATTAATATAAACCTTAATTGACTTATAATTAGATTAATTATAAAAAGATAAAAATTTAAAATAAAAAAAGGGAGAAGTAAAAACTTCTCCCTTTTCAAAATTCTATTGTATAAATATTTATTATAATAACGAGTTAATTTTATCTGCAAATGCTTGTTTAGAAGAAGCACCAACCATTTGATCAACAACTTCACCATTTTTCATGAATAAAATTGTAGGAATTGATCTAATACCATATTTAACTGCTAAATCTTGCTCTTCATCTGTATTTACTTTACAAATTTTTGCTTTTCCTTCGAAATCACCAGCTAATTCTTCAATTACTGGAGCAATCATTCTACAAGGTCCACACCAAGGAGCCCAGAAGTCAACCATACATACACCCTCTTTTGTAGTTTCTTCAAAATTCGCAGGTGTTAATTCAATATATTTTCCCATTTTAATTTCCTTATTATTAGATTTGTTTTTCATCATTTTTATTTAATATACTTATATATAAATTAAACTAAATCATTATAACTCGAGAAAACTTAAATTTAGTTTTACAATTATTTAAGTTTTGCTAATCAATCCTAAATAATTATTTAGGTAAAATAAGAGAATTTAATTTAAAATGGATAATTTTATGGATATCAGAAAAGAATATTTAGAGTTTTTTAAAAGTAAAGGGCATGATATTATATCTTCAATGCCACTAGTTCCAGATGATCCTACGTTAATGTTTACAAATGCGGGAATGGTTCAGTTTAAAGATATTTTCACAGGTGTAGTACCAAGACCTGCGAATCCAACTGCAACATCTTGTCAATTATGCGTAAGAGCTGGCGGTAAACACAATGACCTTGAAAATGTAGGTTATACAGCACGTCATCATACACTGTTTGAGATGTTAGGTAATTTCTCTTTTGGAGATTATTTCAAAGAAGATGCTATTGCATATGCATGGGAATTTATAACTGTTAATTTAGCACTTCCAGTTGATAAACTATGGGTTACTGTTCATGATAGTGATGATGAAGCTTTTAATATATGGACAAAATATATTGATTCTTCAAGAATTGTTAGGTTCGGGGATAAAGATAATTTCTGGTCAATGGGTGATACAGGAGCATGTGGTCCTTGTAGTGAAATTTTTTATGACCAAGGTGCTGAGCATTTTAATACTCCTGAAGATAAAATGGGTGGAGATGGAGATAGATTCCTAGAAATCTGGAATTTAGTTTTCATGCAATATGAAAGAACTTCAGATGGAAAATTAAATCCATTACCAAAACCTTCTATTGATACAGGTATGGGACTTGAAAGAGTAATAGCTATTAAAGAAGGCGTATTAAATAACTTTGATTCATCAAACTTCAAACCAATAATTGAAAAAATTGAAGAATTAGCTTCTAAAAAGGCTGATAAAAACAGTATTGGTTCATATAGAGTAATAGCTGACCACTTAAGAGCAACATCATTTATGTTATCCCAAGGTATTTTATTTGGAAATGAAGGAAGACCTTATGTATTAAGAAGAATTCTAAGACGTGCAGTTAGACACGGTTATCTTTTAGGATTTAGAAAACCATTTATGGGAAAACTTCTTGATACATTAATTTCTATTTTAGGTGGACATTACACTGAATTAGTAGAAAATAGAAATTTCATAAAAGAGCAATTAACTCTAGAAGAAGATAGATTCTTCAAAACTATTGATTTAGGAATGTCTTTATTTAATGAAGAGTTAGCAAATACTAAAGAAGTTTTCTCAGGGGAAGTTGCATTTAAACTATATGATACTTATGGATTCCCATTGGACTTAACAGAAGATATGTTAAAAGATAAAGGCCTAAAGGTAGATATTGCAAAATTTGATGAACTAATGAGTGCACAAAAAGCGATGGCAAAGGCTGCTTGGAAAGGTAGTGGAGATGCTTCAAGTGAAGGAGACTTTAAACAATTAATTGAAAAATATGGAATAAATGAATTTGTTGGTTATGACAATGTTACTTATAAATCTAAAATTCTTGCTTTATTAGATGAGAATTTTAAAGAAGTTAAAACTTTAGAGAAAAACTCAATTGGGTGGGTAATGCTTGATAAAACTCCATTTTATGCAACAAGCGGTGGACAAAATGGTGATATTGGTGCATTAGAAGATAATAAACATATTGCTATTATTGAAGATACTTCAAAATTCCATGGTTTAAATCTTTCAAAAGTAAAAATTGAACACTCAAATATCAACCAAGGTGAAACAGTAGATGCTGTTGTTGTAAATAGATATGAAGTTGCAAAACATCATAGTGCAACGCACCTTTTACAAAGTGCATTAAGAATGGTATTAGGTGAAACTGTTTCTCAGGCTGGTTCATTAAATGACGCTTCAAGATTAAGATTTGACTTTACATATGCTAAGGCTATGACAACTGCACAAATTGATGAAGTTGAAGATTTAGTTAATACGATGATAGCACGTGGAATTGCTGGTAATGTAGATGAGTTACCAATAGAAGAAGCTAAAAACAAAGGTGCTATTGCTATGTTTGGTGAAAAATATGGTGATATGGTAAGAGTTGTTAGCTTTTCTGATGTTTCAGTTGAGTTTTGTGGTGGGACACACGTAAGAAATACAGCTGATATTGGAAGTTTTTATATAGTTAAAGAATCAGGTGTAAGTGCAGGTGTTAGAAGAATAGAAGCTGTTTGTGGAGCTTCTGCTATTTCTTATACAAAAGAGATTATTAACTCAATGAATGAGATTAAATCTGAAATCAAAAACTCTGATGTAATAACTGGTATTAAAAAATTAAAAGATCAAATCAAAGAACTTAAAAAAGAACTTGAAACTGCGCAAAGTCAAACAGCAGCTCCAATTGATGAAATTGTAATTGGTGATGTAAAAGTTGTTGTGGCTGTTGTTGAAAATGGTGATTTAAAGAAAATTGTTGATGATTTAAAAAATGCAAATGAAAAACTAGCTGTTTTATTACTTCAAGCAAAAGATGACAAAGTTATGATTGTAGCAGGAAGCAAAAACACAAATATTAAAGCTGGTGATTGGATTAAAAATATTGCTCCAATCGTAGGTGGTGGTGGAGGTGGAAGACCTGACTTCGCACAAGCAGGTGGAAAAGATGTAACAAAAGTTGAAGATGCAAAAATTGTTGCTTTAGCTTATGCAAAAGAAAATTTGTAGGAAATTAAATTGACTCAATTTTTTGATAACTTTTCATCGATAATAGTTTTTCTGCACGTAATTTCAGCTGTAATTTGGGTGGGAGGAATGATAGCAATTAGATTTGCTGTTCATTACTCTATGCAAAATATAGAAGATCCAAAAGTAAAACTAGGAAAAACTCTAGAAAATCTAAAAAGATTTTTTAATATGGTAATTCCAGCTATTTTAACTCTTTTAATTACAGCTATTATAATGATAATTGCTCTTGGTTTTAAAGGAACAGAACTTTATGGTATTGTAATCTTAAAAGAGGTTATATGGACGGGAATGAGTCTTATTTTCATAACAATATATATAAAAAGAAATAAGGCACAAAAAGCTTTTGATAGTGGTGATTTTGCAAATGCAAAAAACAAGCTACTTCCAATAGCAGCTTATTTTATCCCTGCAAATATAGTCTTAGGATTAATTGCAATATTTCTAGGAATAACTCTAAGAGGATTTTAAATTCAGACTTGACATAATTTTTATTTTTTCTTAATATAATAGATATACTTTATTATAAAGGTTTGAAAATTATGTATTTTAAAATTTTTCTTACATTTATTCTTTCTATTATTATTTTTACAGGTTGTTCTCAAAAATATGAAGATCAAAATATTAATTATAAAAATAATAACACTCAAAATACTCTAAAAAAGAGGTATTTAAATATGCTAAAAAATAATAACTATGTTTTAAATAAGAAATATATAGATTTTAATACAGTTCAACAAACAAATTTAAACACAACATTAATAGAATTTTATAAAAATTGGTCTGGCGTTAAATATGTGTATGGAGGTAATTCTAAAAATGGCATTGATTGCTCTTCCTTTATACAAAAAGCTTATGAAGACAACTTTGATATAGCTTTACCTCGAACAACAGATTTACAAGCTAATGCAGGGATAGAAATAAATAAATCGCAACTTGAAATAGGTGATTTAGTTTTTTTTAAAACAAGTTCTAGCTCAAATCATGTGGGGATTTATTTAGAAGATGGTAAATTCATGCATGCTTCAACTACTATAGGTGTAACAATTTCTTATTTAGACAATGTTTATTTTGATAAATATTATTGGAAAGCGCAAAGAATAATTTATTAAATAAAATAAGAAAGATAGTGTTCAAGATTTTTGTATTAATACATCATCAAGCCATCCTCTTAGAGAATTTTAATTACTCCTCTAAAGATCTAAAAAAACAATTTTCTATTTTTATATGTAAGTAAAAACACAATCATTAAAATAAAAACAAATATGTAAATCATAATATCCCATCCATAATGTTCATATATAATAGAAGGTATAATTGAACCTGTAGCACCTCCTAGATAATAAAAAGTTAGATACATACCTGAAGTCAAAGATTTTTGAGAAGACTTCATTGAGTTAGCAAGTCCAGTGCTTACAGTATGAACTGTAAACATTCCAATACAAAACAAAAAAAGTAATATAAATAAATATACAATATCTTCATTTGTCAAAAATATAGTTATAAATAAGAAAAACAAGATTGCAATACTTATTGTATTTATCTCATTTTTGAAAAAATGAATAATCTTCTTTGAACCCAAAGAAACTAAAATACCCATTCCATATCCAAGATATAATAATGATATTTGAAACTCAGAAAAAGACTCTGATATTTGTTTTACTCTAAATGGTAAAACATTTAAAACACCAGCAAAAACAAAAAACATGCAAAACATAATAAAATAAACTAAAACAAATCTTTTATCTTTTAATATAAATAAAATATCATGTAATTTTGGTTTTACAATTGTAGCATCACCTTCATAATCTAATTTTTGAATTAAAAATAAAGATACAAATAAAGCAGCAGATAAAGAATAAAAAACAAATTGATATGAGAAGTTTGTAGCAATAAATCCTGAAAATATTCTTCCAACTAAACCACCAAAAACAGTAGAAGCTACATAAATTGACATATTAAATTTTATATTCTCTTTATCTATATTTGCAAGGATACTCATAAGTGCTGTTAAAATTGCAGGAATAACTAAAGCTTCACAAACTCTAAAAAATAAAAACATCTCATATGAAGTAGATAATCCCAAAAATATATTTGTTATTAATAAAACAAAAGAAGCTATGCTTAACATCTTTTTTGCACAAACTTTTTCTAAAATATATCCATATACAATGGGCGATATTGCTAAAAAAAGCATAATAACAGCTGTGAATTGAGAAGCTTTGATAATAGAGATATTAAACTGTTTTGCTAATAATGGTTGCAAAGGTTGAGTTGCATACATTACGGATAAGATTATTATTATGCAATAAATTATAATGAATAGATTATTTCTCAAAAATATTTTCTCTTTGTCTTGAAAAATATGAATTTATAAAATTCATTTTTACTAAACTATTTGTATAGTTATTTGAAAATCTTTCTTTATCTAAATATACACTTTCATAATTTTTATCAAACTCTTTTATTAGTTTTGTAAAATATTTTCCATCATAATCAATAATAAACAAATCTTCATATGTTGAATATTTATAAATTAAATTCATATAATATTTATCATCTATTAAATATGTAGTAAATTCATAGTTATTAAAATCTTTTCTTTCTATAATTTTAAACGATTTTAATTTTAAAGTTGTTTTAAAAAGATATTCAAAATATCCTCTTTGTAAACCATTCCATGAACAAGAACCGTCTAAATTAATATATTCACTAAATAAAACTCCATAATCTTTATCATTTATATTAGAAATATATGAAAAGTTTGCACAAGAATCAAAAGTCGATTTCTTATTATTTTTAGTAATTACTTCTACTTTATCGTTGAAATTATTAGCAAAAGTACATCCATTTATCAAAAAAGAAAGTGCTATTATAAAAAAATACTTACCCATAAATTATCCTTTGAAATAAGAAAATATTATACTCCTAAAAACTTAAGACTTGACATATTTTTATTTTTTCAATATCATAAGCAAAATCTTTCCATATTTAAGGAGCAAATATTCATATGAATTTTAAACATTTATTACTAATTTCTATGTTTATTTACCTATTTACGGGTTGTTCTTACAAAAATATGGAAGAAAATCTGGGTATGTCTGATGATGGTGTAAATTCAACATTCAGAAGTGCATCCCTAGAAAAGACTATAAAACAAAAAGATTCAAAATATAAAAAGTATAGAAAAGATAAAAATACTCAAGTAAAAAATAAAACTTTTGATAATTATAATTTTCAAACTAATATCACGCCTAACAAAAATAGTTTAAATGATGAACTGTATGATTTTTACACTCAGTGGGAAGGTGTAAAATATAAGCTTGGTGGGGAATCAAAAAGCGGAATTGATTGTTCTGCTTTTATTAGAAAAGCTTTTGAAGAAAAATTTGATTTAGAAATGCCAAGAACTACAACTCTTCAATCTGAAATAGGAAAAGAAATAAGTAAAGATGAATTAGAAGTTGGAGATTTAGTTTTCTTTCACACAGGAAGAAGTAAACATGTTGGAATTTACATAGAAAATGGAAAATTTATGCATGCATCAACAAAAAGTGGCGTAACTATTTCTGATCTAGATAACTCTTATTTTACTAAGAATTATTGGAAAGCCCAGAGAATCATAGATTAATAAAAAAATAGAAATTCTATTTACAACAAGGAGTAATAATGACCAAGAAGACTTTTCTGCTTTTACCTGTAATACTATTATTTACAGCATGTAGTAACAAAGATGTTCAAGTGAACTCAAATGAAAATATGATAAATGAGATTAAACTTTCATATGGTGAATATAAAAAATTATATGAAGCTAAAAATAAAAAAGTAAAAAATGTTCCTATTGCAAAATATGAACCAATCATTACACCAAAAGAGTATAAAAAACTACTACTTGATGATAAAGAAGAAGAAATTACTTCTAGTGCATCGGTAACACCTCCTATTAAAAAACAAGTTTTTTCAGATTTCTATAGTGAGTGGAAAGGTGTAAAATATAAGCTTGGTGGCGCATCAAAAAGTGGAATTGATTGTTCTGCATTTACACAAAGAATTTATAAAGAAAAATTTGGAGTAGAAATACCAAGAACTACAAAAACTCAAGTTGATGTTGGTGTTGAAGTTAAAAAATCTGAATTAATTCCAGGTGATTTAGTATTTTTCAAAACAGGTAAAACAGATAGACATGTTGGTGTTTATGTTGGAAATGGTGAATTTTTACACTCTTCAATAAAAGGTGTTCAATACACAAAACTAGATAAACCTTTTTACAAAAAGAACTACTGGACTTCTAGAAGAATTATTGAATAATTCTTCTACCCCCCCCCTCTATAAATAATTTAAATATACTATATAAATAAGCAATATTAAGCTACTTATATTCCCTTAAAAACCCTAAATTCTTTATTAATAAATATAGACTTTATAATTTATATTACCTTTAGTTGAAAGATAAACTTCCATTGTATTTTATACTTAAAAAGAAAAAAACAAGTTAGAGATCATTTACAAAATATTACAATAAGACCTAATATATATAAGAAGGGTAGCGATGTAATCTCATTTAACCTTTGATATCTTGTTAAAATCTATTCAATTGCAATATTGAGATAGTAAGGAGAGATTTTCTCTAAAAAAAATAAATTAATGTAATAATATCGCTTAAAATAAATTAGGCTAATTGTAATGCAGAAAGTTAAAAATAAGGTAAACGTATGTTAATTTATAATTTAGGAAGCAGAAAGGATACAAAAAAAGTACGCTTACCCTTATTTGAAGAAATTTTACAAAAGTAATATGATAATTGTATGATTTTTTTACAAATTTAAATATTTTGCTAATAAAAATAGACAAATTGTACAAACTATGTACATTTTAAAAGCGTAGAATATATTTAATTTAAATATCTCTTTTGCATCAAAATTATATCTTGCAACTATTGTAAGATTTAATCCACTAAAAGGCGATGTAGAAACAGTTGTTGACCATGCCATTAAAAAAGTAACAGCTAATAAAGTATGATTTACTCCACTTAAAAAATCTCCAATTATTGCAATTGTGATAATTGGATGAATTCCTATAAATCCTAAAATAATAAAAATAGCTAATAAAATTGATGCAATAAACCAATCAAAATTTTCAAAAGGAAGAGTAAGATTTAAACCTAAAAGAATTGAACCAACTATTATTCCAAACATTCCTGCTACTAAAAATAAAGAGAGTTCGGTTTTCATTTTTGGTAATTCTTCTAAGATATGATTTTTAAATTTTATCTTAGCTTTAAATAAACCTTTTTTTATTGGTAAAACCAAGAAAGTTAAACTTATAGAAAATATTGAAATTAAAACTATTACTTTTATATCTGAAAAAATACTATGAGTTAATAACACTAAGAAAGCTAAAATAAAAGGTAAATATAAAGTATCAAAAGAGATTGGATAACCTCTAAACTCATCTATATTAAAATCTTTGTCTTTTTTTACTTCCATATATGTAATTAAAAATCCAATTAATGCTAAAAACAAACCATTTACTAAAATTACAAATGTATTTAAATTTGGAGCATAGGTAATAGCTGCTGCAAATGCCACAAAAAATGGTGACCAATAGGCATCACTTGCAAATGCTCTTGTTAATAACATTACTTGTAAAGAACTTAGATTTGCTTTTTTATACATCTTATCTGCTACTAAAATAAGTGATGATAGATTTATTACTGAACCAAATAGATGAACTCCAAAATATGTCTTTAAAAAAGATTTTTCACCCTTTGGTAGCTCTTTTACTTTTGTTTTCTTTGGTGTTGCAATTAATCTTAAAAATCCAACACCTATTAGAAGTGTTAGTAAATACTGATTTACTGTAAATACTTTTATGTAATCAATTTTGTAATTATTTATTAAACAAATTATAAGGGCTAAAAAACTTAAAATAAAAAGTATAAAAAGAAATTTCTTATTTCGCAAAGTACTAAACAATAAAATAAATGCACTCCAAGCAAATATTCCTGAAAGTAGTAATAACTCTTTTTGAAAAAAATATGAATAAATACTTACTATAAATGATAAGAATATTAAGATTCCAGAAATATTTGATTTATTCATTTTTTAGTTTGCTCTTTTTAAAAACATTGTTAGATAAATTCCTAAAGCAATTAAAATCATTCCAACTATGTGATAAAACTGTAATACCTCATCTAAAAATATATAAGCTAAAATTGCTCCAAATATCGGCATTAAATGTGCTGATTGACCTGCTTTATTTGCTCCAATTTCAATTGTTGCCATATTCCAAAAATAAAAAGATAAAATTGAAGGAAAAATTACTATATATATCAAAGAGTATAAAATTTCATTGTTTTGTAAAAAACTAAACTCTATTGTAAATCCTTGAGAAATAAACGCTACATATAATATTATTACACCTATAATAGTTGTAATTGTCAAAAACTCAAAAGAGCTTAAATCTTTTGGTTTAAATCTTAATAACACTGAATATAAAGCCCAATCAAGAGCCGCAGCCACAATCCACAGGTCACCTGGAGTAAATGTTAGCTCTAAGATATGATTTATATCCCCTTTTAATATAAGATATAAAACTCCAAGTGTAGAAAGTATAACTCCCAATAGTTGTACCTTTGTAATTAGAGTTCTAAAAATAATACTTGAAATGAGAATTATAAAAATAGGAGTACTTGAATTTATCAATAGTGCATTAGTAGCTGTTGTTGTTTGTAAACCATAATATAAGAAAGTGTTAAATCCAGCAATTCCAAAAGCTCCAAAAACTACTAGAAGTAAAGAATCTTTTTTAAATCCTCTTATTAGGTTTTTATAATTAATCAAAATGTAGGGAAGCAATAAAACCAAAACAAAAAACCATCTATAAAATGATAAATGCAAGGGTTCTATACTAGTTGATATATATCTACCTGTTATAAAATTCCCAGACCAAAACAAAACTGCTAAAACTAAAAATATATAATACTTCATCTAATCTATTTTCTTCTTTACTAATAATTGATAAATTTTTTAAAAAGCAATTATATACAAATAGAGTATAATCCAAATAAAAAAGGCTCAAATTGATTAGACTTGGTTCAAATTCACCCACACGTTCACTACTTTTAAAAAATTTTGGAATAGATTTTATTCAAAATGGTGGTAATTTTAATGAAGATTCTATAAAAACTACAAATCCTAAATCTTTTTGTTACGAAGCTACAAAAGGTAAATTTGATGAGTTATATAAAAAATATGGAATAGAAGATATGCCTTTATTAGTTGCTGATTCTGTTGTAACATGTGAAGGTAAACTCCTAAGAAAAGCAAAAGACTTAAATGATGCTAGAAATATGCTAGATCTTCAAAGTGGAAATAAAACATCTGTAATTACCTGTATGATTTACAAATCAAAAACTAAAGAACTAATTGATATCTCTATTACCACCTATGACTTTTTACCTTTTGATGAAAAGCATAAACAAGAGTATTTAGATTCAGGTGAATGCTTTGGAAAAGCAGGTGCTATTATGGTTGAAGGATTTTGTAAACCTTATATAAAAAAGGTTATTGGATTTGAAAGCACCTCAATGGGATTATGTGTTGAAAAATTAAATTATTTTATTTAAAATTAATTAAGTTTACTGAAATAAATGTAATTTTATTTCAATAAGTTTTTTATAATTGTAACCATTCCTTGATGCAAATTATAAACAGAAAGTGGAAAATCTAAACTATCTTCATCAATGATGTTAACTCTATTAGAAGATAAATAGACTCCTAGTTTTTCTAAATTTATTACTTTATAGTCAACACTTTTATAATCAGTTCTTACTAATGTATTTTTTTCGTTACTTTCTTGGATAATAAAAGCTAAGGTTTTTAAACATACTAAATCGCTCCATCTATAAAACAATTCACTATCTATTGTATTTACAATTTCTCCTTCTGGATTAAACAATAAGTTTTGTTCTTTTAAAGGAAGTAAAACACAAAGAATAGACTCTGTAAATGGTAAGATTTTTTCTTTCCAAAATTCTGGCTCTTCACTTTTTTTTAATTTATCTTCTAAAACTTCTAATATCTCTTTTTGTGAAGAGTTTTGTAGTAGTTTTGTAAAATTATCATTCATTATTTAACCTTTAATACAAGTTGTTCTGGCAATAAACCTAAACTCTCTTCAACATGTTTAGTATCACCATGATCTATAAAATTATCTTCATATTCAAATGTTGTAATTTGTACATTATGAATCTTCTCATCATTTAAAACTTCTAGAATAGCACTTGCAACTCCACCTTGTTTTTGAGAATCAGAAAATACATACCAATCATCGTAAGTTTTAGAAAGTTTAATTAACATCTCTTTATCAATTGGTTTTATAAATCTTAAATCTAAAATAGCGATATCATCACTGTGTAAAGCCTCTGTATCAACAGCTCTATTAACACCTGCACCATATCCAATAAATAGTTTTTTAGAAATACCCTCTTTTAAAAGTTCTGCTTTTCCTAAAGTAAATGCAGTTGATGCAAATTCAAGCTCTTTAAAGGCACCTCTTGGATACCTAATAGCACATGGGCTAGTTAAGGTATATGCAAACTCTAAACCTTGCTCAAGGCTCTTATTATCCCTTGGAGCAAATAAAATCATATTAGGAATAAATCTTAAATATGAAATATCAAATGCTCCTTGATGAGTTTCTCCATCATTTCCTACAATCCCTGCTCTATCCATTGCAAAAACAACTGGAAGATTCATTAAACAAACATCATGGATTATTTGATCAAAGCCTCTTTGAAGAAAAGTTGAATAAATAGTGATATATGGTTTAAAGCCTTCTTTTGCCATTGCAGCCATTGAAGTAATTGCATGTTGCTCAGCGATTGCAACATCCCAAAATCTATCAGGAAATTTATCCATAAGTTTATTGATTCCCGTTCCACTTGGCATTGCAGCTGTTACTCCAACAATATTTTCATATTTGCAAGCAAGTGATGATAAGGCATCTGCAAATACAGCAGTTGCTGCCTTTGGTGCTTCTTTTTTTACAAATGCTCCATCTTCCACATTAAAAGGACCAACTCCATGCCAATGTTCATGTTGACCTTCTGCTATTTTATAACCTTTTCCTTTTACTGTTCTTGCATGAACAATAACCGGTTTTCCCATAGCTTTTGCAATTTGTAAGGTATCAATTATTTCATCGATATCATGTCCATCAATAGGGCCTATATAATCAATACCCATCTCTTCAAATAAAATACCAGGAGTAATAAGCTTTAAAGCTTCTTCCATTCTTTTTGCTATATAAGTTGTACCTTCTGGCATATTATTTTTAATAAATTTGTCAACTTTTCCTTTAAATCCTTGATAATATTTACCTGCAAGAAGTTTTGAAAGATATTTTGAAATAGCCCCAATTGGTTTTGCAATTGACATTTCATTATCATTTAAAATAATTACAACAGGAAGTTTAATATCACCTAATTCATTTAAAGCTTCATAAACCATTCCAGCTGTCATTGAACCATCACCTATCATAACAACAGGGACTCTTTTTTCTTTTTTTAGTTTTATAGCCTTAGCAGCTCCAACGGCTAATGAAATAGAAGTTGAACTATGACCAGCTACAAAATAATCTGCACTACTCTCATTTGGTTTTGTAAAACCACTAAGTCCACCAAATTGTCTTACAGTTTCAAACTCTTCCCAACGTCCTGTTAAAAGTTTATGAGGGTAGCACTGATGAGATACATCAAAAATAAAAGGATCACTATATGCATCAAATACATAATGCATACCAAGAGTTAACTCAACAGCCCCAAGTGTAGATGAGAAATGTCCACCCTTCCTTGATACCACATCAATAATTCTATCTCTTATCTCTTGTGATAGTGTTTCTAACTCTTTTAATGATTTATCTTTTATTTCCATTACTTCAATACTTTATTTTAAATTTTCTAATACTTCGTCTAATTGTTCAAATACTTTTGTATTTTGCTCATTTCTTCCAATTGTAATTCTAATTGCATTTTGACCATAACCTGTTAAATCTCTTACAATTACACCTGTTTCAAGCAATTTTTGAGCGACTTCTTTTGAAACAAACTTATCACCAAATTTAATAGTTATGAAGTTTGTATAAGATGGAATATATTCAAAACCTCTAGAAGTGACATAATCTTCATATCTTTTCATCTCTTCAAAGTTTTTAGCAATACAAGTATTTACAAAATCTTCATCTTTAAGTGCTTCAATGGCAGCAGCTAGTGTTAAAGTTGTAATATTAAATGGAGCTCTTAATTTATAAAGAGTTTTAATAATAGAAGCTTCAGCAAGACCATAACCAACTCTCATTCCACCAAGGGCATAAGCTTTAGAAAAAGTTCCAAGATAGATACAATTTGGGAATTTTGTAATTAAATCTTTTGCTACAATTCTTTTTTTCTCATCTTTAAAAGATGCGTACTCTTGGTAAGCTCCATCAACTACAACTAATGTATTTGAATCTATTATCTCTAAAAAAGCATAAACATCATCTTTATCTAAACATTCACCTAATGGATTATTTGGTAAACATAAAAATATAACATCAGCTCCATGCTCTTTATATAGCTTTGAAAATTGCTCAAGATTATGTTGGTCATCAGCAGTTTTGATAATAGTTGCACCCGTTTGTTTTCCATAAATTTCATACATTGCAAATGTAGTTTTTGCCATTAAAATTTTTGAATCTTTTTCACATTTTGCGTGTACACAATATTCTAAAATTTGATCACTTCCAGAACCAATGATTACATTTGATGATTCAAGATCAAATTTATTTGCCAATGCTTCTTTTAATTCATACATAGAATCATCAGGATAAACAAACATATTTTTAGCTAATTCTTGAATCTTTGCAGTTACTTTTGGACTTGTTCCATAAGGATTTTCATTTGAAGCTAATTTTATTACATTTTCAGGTTTTACACCATATTCTCTTACAACTAATTCAATTGGTTTTCCAGCTTCATAAGTTGTAACATTTTCTAATACTTTATTAAATTCCATCTACATTTCCTAAATTATTTAATTTTTAAATATCATTTATTTCTTTAACATACGATCCTAATACTTTAACACTATTTATGTATTTTTGTAGTATATTTTTAACATTTTCATCATCTTTATGACCATCAAAATCTATAAAGAAAATTGAATTACCTTCAACAATATGTGATTTAATTTTTGTTAAATTTATTCCAGCATTATTAAAATCTGTTAGAAATTCAACTAATACACCTTGTCTATCTGGAAGTTTTACCAAAATTGATGTTTTATCATTTCCACTTTGAGCATTTTCAAAGTCACTGATTATAAAGAATCTTGTTTTATTATTGTCTTTATCTTCAATGTTTTCAAATAAAATAGGAATATTATGTAACTTTGCTCCAACATGTGGACAAATAGCTGCAGTTCCCGGCTCACGTGCTGCTAATTTTGCAGCTTTTGTTGTAGATTCAACAGGAATTTGCTCAACTTCATCAAGTCCCATATTTGTTAAAAACTTTCTACATTGATCAAATGCTATATCTTTTGAATAAATTCTTTTTATATCTTTTATTTTATCGCAAGTAGTTGCAAGTGTATGATGAATATCCAAAACTACTTCAGCAATAATTTTTAAATTATATTCACTTAAACAAGTAATTGTATCAGTTACAATGCCATTTGATGAATTTTCAATTGGAATCACACCAAACTTTACTTTTTTTGTGTTTACTTCTCTAAAAACACCCTTTATAGAACTAACTGAAATATATGAACTCATAGCTCCAAATCTTCCTTCAGCAGCTTGATGAGTAAAACTTCCTTCAGGTCCTAAATAAGCTATATTTTCAGGTAATTCAATATTTCTTGAAATTGCAAATATTTCTAAAAATAGTGCTTCAATTGCACTTCTATTTAATAATCCATTTTTTTGATTATTCATTTCTTCAAGTCTATCAATAATAGCTTTTTCCCTTTCAGGCCTATAAATTGCTCCACCACTTTTTGCTTTAAGAGCTCCCACTTGATGAACAATATGCATTCTTTCATTGATTAAATCTAAAAGTGTATTATCAATATTATCAAGTTTATTTCTAAGTTCTAACAATCCCTCTTCACTCATATAAAGCCCTTTATCTAATTTAACTATTTAATGAATTCTTCTTCTAAAGCAATTATATCTTCAAAAGTTTCTCTTTTTCTAATTAATCTATCATTTCCATTTTCAATTGCAATTTCAGCAACTCTTCCTCTTGTATTATAGTTACTAGCCATTGTAAATCCATAAGCACCAGCTGAATAAATAGCTACTAAATCATTATGCTCTGTTTTTGGTAATTGTACATTTTTTGCAAAGAAATCACCACTTTCGCAAACAGGACCTACAAGATTACAATCAGAAAACTCTTGATTGTCATTTAAAACTTCAATTTTATGATATGCATTGTATAGAGATGGTCTAATTAAATCATTCATAGCTCCATCAACAATAATAAATCTTTTGTTTCCATTTATTTTTTCATATAAAACTTTTGTTACAAAAGTTCCAGAGTTTCCAACTAAAAATCTTCCTGGCTCACAAATAATTGTAATATCTAAACCAAACATATTATCTAATACACTTTGTGCATACTCTTTTGTATCAATTAAAACTTCATCTTTATAAACAATACCTAACCCACCACCAATATCCATAAATGATAATTCGATTTTTATAGCTTTTAAGTTTCTTACTAAATCAGCAACTATTTTAACAGATTCTTTAATTGGTTGTAATTGAGTTAATTGAGAACCAATATGACAGTGCATTCCAACAGGATCTAAACTAGTCGAGTTTTTACATTGGATATACATTCTTTTTGCTGTATCAATATCAACACCAAATTTATTTTCATGTAAACCTGTTGAAATATATGGATGTGTTTGAGGATCAATATTTGGATTTACTCTAATAGAAATTCTAGCAACCTTCCCCAGTTCAGCAGCAATAACTTCAACTCTATTTAACTCAGCATCACTTTCAACATTTATCATTAAAATATCAAGTTCTAAAGCCTCTTTAATCTCAGAATCAATTTTTCCAACACCTGAAAAAATGATTTTATAAGGAGCAATTCCAACTTTTAAAGCACGTTTTACTTCACCAATACTAACGCAATCAGCACCAGCACCCAAGTTTGCCAAATGCTTAATAACTGATAGATTTGAATTTGCTTTAACAGCATAAGCAACAAGAGATTTTCTAGCTTTAAAAGCCCCTTTTAACTCTTCATACTGCTTTGTAATATGGTCAAAATCATACACGTAATATGGTGTTTGATATTTATTTGCTAACTCTTTAAAATTTATACTCATTATTATAATTATCCTATTCTTAAAATCTTAATTTAAAATTTAATTAAATTCAAAAGTAAAATTTTTTTTTAAAATACTCACACCCAAAAAATAGCTATAAAGTGTGAGATTTTGAGTGGAGTTCAAGGCGACAAGTAAATTTAAAATAGGAGCTTACTAAAGTAAGTGAGTATTTAAAATTGACTTGTCAACGCAGAAATACGCCAAAAGCTTACGCTTTATAGCTATTTTTCACCGTTCCAAGCTATTGTTGGTCTTCCTTCATCGTCGAATTTCACTGCTGGCATACCCATTATATTATATCCACAATCCACATAATGAATTTCACCAGTAACTGCAGAACTTAAATCAGAAAGTAAATACATTCCAGAGTTTCCAACTTCTTCAATTGATACATTTTTCTTTAATGGAGCATGAGCTTCATTCCATTTTAACATAAATCTAAAATCACCAATACCTGCAGCTGCTAAAGTTTTAATAGGACCTGCACTTATTGCATTTACCCTAATTCCATCTTTTCCTAAATCTTCAGCTAAGTATTTAGTTGTCATTTCAAGAGCAGCTTTAGCTACACCCATTAAATTATAGTTTGGAATATATTTAGCCCCACCATAATAAGTTAATGTTAATACAGATGAGTTATCACTTAATAGTGGTTTTAATTCTCTTACAACTTCAATTAAAGAATAAACAGAAACATCCATAGCAATATCAAATGCTTCTTTAGAAATATCATAAAATCTTCCTGATAATCCCTCTTTTGGTGCAAATGCAATTGAATGAACGATGAAATCAATTTGACCCATGTCTTTTTCAATTGACTCTTTTAATGCTTTAATTTCAGCAGGATTAGAAACATCACAAGGATATACAAAATCAGCACTTCCAAATTCTGCTGCAATTGGTTCAACTCTTTTCTTTAATGAATCATTTAAATAAGTAAATGCAATTTGAGCACCTTGATCAGCACAAGCTTTTGCAATACCATAAGCTATAGACTTATTATTTGCAACTCCTAAAATTACACCTTTTTTACCTTTCATAAACATCTTATAAATCCTTTGTATTTTCTAATATTTGAATAAAATCTTCTGTTTTCCAAGAAGCAGTTCCTATTAACGCACCATCTACATTTGGTATTTGGCAAATTTCTCTTACATTTTCAACTTTAACACTCCCACCATATAAAAGTGGTTTAGGAATTTTTGATTTAATGGCATTATGTACATTTTTAATATCATCATTAGTAGCAGTTACTCCTGTACCTATTGCCCAAACAGGTTCATAAGCTAAAATAAGATTTTCATAATTTGTATCAATTCCAACAAATTGCTCATAAATATACTCTAAAGTCTTTTCTATTCCTTGGTTTTTAACCTCTAAAGGTTCCCCTATACAATAGATTATTTTATATCCTAACTCTTTATAGAATTCATATTTTTTAGCTATTTCTTCTTGAGATTCACCTAGAATATGTCTTCTTTCACTATGACCTATTAAAATCGTTTTAATTTCAAACTCATCAAGTTGAGATGTTCCAATTTCACCTGTATATGACCCACTAGCTGTTGCATAAGCATTTTGTGTTCCCACAGTAAAATTTGAAACTGTATCAAAACTATCAAGTGAAGTAGCCGTAGGGAACACATAAACTTCACTTGAAATATTTTTCTCTTTTAAGTAATCATTAACTTCATTTATAAATAAAGCTGTTGATTTTCTTGTATGATTTGTTTTAAAATTACTTGCAATTATAGGCATATTAATTATCTTCCTCAAGTACAAGTGCTTTTACACCTGGTAATATTTTTCCTTCAATTAATTCTAAAGAAGCTCCACCACCAGTTGAAATAAACGTCATTTCATCTTCATCACCTGTAATTCTAACTAAGTCAGCTGTATCTCCACCACCAACTACAGTTGTTGCAAATGAAGATGCAACTGCATGAGAAATTTTTGTACTTCCTTTTGCAAATTTATCCATTTCATAAACACCCATTGGTCCATTCCATAAAATTGTATTTGCATCTTGTAAAGCTTCAGAAAATAATAGTGCAGATGCAGGTCCAATATCAAGTCCCATCCAATCTTTAGGAATCTCTTGAACTGTTACTATTTTTGCTATTGCTTCTGCATTAAATGCTTCAGCAGCAACTACATCTACAGGTAAATATAATTTAACACCTAATTGTTTTGCTTCTTCCATTATTTTAACAGCTTCAGGAATTAAATCCTCTTCAACTAAAGAGTTACCAATTTCGTGTCCTAAAGCTTTTAAGAATGTAAATGCCATTCCTCCACCAATAATTATTTTATCAACTTTTGGTACAAGATTATGTAGAGCTTCTAATTTTCCTGAAACTTTAGATCCACCAACAATTGATACAAATGGTCTTTTTGGATTATGAACAATATGGTGGAAGAATTTAATCTCTTTTGCCATTAAAAACCCTGCAGCTTTGTGTTGCATATCAAAATATTTAGCAATTCCTTCAACCGATGAATGAGCTCTATGTGAAACTCCAAAAGCATCATTTATATAAACATCTGCCATTGAAGCTAGTTTTGCACTTAAATCTTCATCATTTTTTGTTTCACCTGTTTCAAATCTCATATTTTCTAAAAGTAGAATTTCACCAGCAACTAATTCTTTTGCCATTTTCATTGTTTCATCACAAACAATACTTGGTGCCATTTTAATCTCTTGTTTTAAAAGAGTATGTAATCTTTTTGCAATTGGTTGTAATGAAAACTCTTCTTCAAATCCACCTTTTGGTCTACCAAAATGTGATGCTAAAATAACAGAACAATCATTATCAATACAATATCTAATAGTATTTAATGCACTTCTGATTCTTCTATCATCAGTAATATTATTATACTCATCCATAGGAACATTAAAATCACATCTAATGAAAACTTTTTTACCTGCTATATCAATATTCTTAATTTCTTGTAATTTCAAATTTATCTCCTAAAATTATTTGTTAGCTATGTGGATACCCATTTCTACAAGTCTTGTAGAATATCCCCACTCATTGTCATACCAAGATAAAACTTTTACCATGTTTCCTTCAATTACTTGAATAGTGTCAAGTGGAACTACAGTTGATAATGTCTCACCATTAAAATCAGAACTTACTCTGTACTCTTCATCAATACCTAAAATACCTTTTAAAGAACCCTCACTAGCTGTTTTAAATGCAGCTGTTACTTCTTCTAAAGTTACATCTTTTTTAAGTGTCACTGTTAAGTCAACTAAAGATACATTTGGAGTTGGAACTCTAATTGCTTGACCATTTAATTTTCCTTTTAAATGAGGCATTACTTTTCCAATAGCTTTTGCAGCACCTGTACTTGATGGAGTTAAGTTAGTAGCTCCTGCTCTTCCTTTTCTTGGATCTTTTTTATCTTTACCATCTAAAATTGGTTGTGAGCTTGTATATGAGTGAATTGTAGTCATTAAACCTTTTTCAATTCCAAAAGCATCATCAAGTACACGTGCAATTGGAGCTAATCCATTTGTTGTACAAGATGCATTTGATACAATTGCTTGACCTGCATATGTATCTTCATTTGCACCAATTACAAATGTAGGAGTATCATCTTTAGCAGGTGCAGACATTACAACTTTTTTAACTCCATTATCAATATAAGCTTGACATGATTCAAGTGTTAAAAATGCTCCAGTACACTCAAGGATAACATCAACACCATAAGAAGCAAAATCTAATTTAGCAGGATCTCTTTCGCTTAATACTTTTGCTTTATCTTTTCCGATGTAAAGATATCCATCTTTAACTTTTACATCGTGCTTAGGTCCATGAACTGTATCATATTTTAAATTGTATTGAATCATTTCATCGCTACCACTAGCATTTACTGCTACTAATTCAACATCTTCTCTACTCGCAATAATTCTTGCTACACATCTTCCGATTCTTCCTAAACCATTTATTGCAACTTTAATAGCCATTTGTTCCCTTTATGTAAATCTTATTGTAGATATTTTATCGAAAAATTGCTATAATAATATTTAAGTATATTACAAAGGTTTTAAATAGGTGCGAATTGCAATATTTGGTGGAAGTTTTGACCCACTACACATAGCCCATCTTGCTATAGTAGACAATGCTTTAAATGAACTAGATATTGATAAGTTGATTATTGTTCCTACTTATCTAAATCCTTTCAAAAATAGCTTTTATTTGGATCCTAAAACTAGATTTGAATTATTAAAAAAAGTTTTTCATAAATTTGGCAAAGTTGAAATTTCTGACTATGAAATTAATCAACAAAAACCAAGCTACTCTTTTAATACTGTAAATTATTTAAAAAATCTATATAATCCTTCAAAGATTTATTTAATCATTGGAGAAGATAATATAGAAGATTTAAATAAATGGTACAAATATGATGAGTTGAAAGAACTTGTAGAATTTGTAGTTGCATCTAGAGCTGGATTTGAAACAAAAAAGGCTAATGAGTTTAAAAGTTTGGATATAAATATTAATATTAGCTCTACACAATTAAGAGATAAAATTGATTTGGATTATATTCCAATTGAAATTAAAGATGATATATTAAATCTTAAAAGAAAAAGGTAAAGTTTTTGAGCACTAGATTAGAAAACATTAGAAAAATATTAGATGACAAAAAAGCGGAAAATATAGAAATAATTGATTTAAAATCAAAAGACTATATAGTTGATTATGTTGTAATTGCTACAACATTAAATCCAAAGCATGGATATGCTTTATTAAACTACTTAAGAACAGATTTAAAACCAACAGGTGAAGAATTTTTAAGAGTAGATGAAGATGATGAGTGGACAATTATTGATTTAGGTGATATGTTTATTCACTTAATGAGTGAGAATTATAGAAAAAAATACTCTTTAGAAGATTTTTTATCTAAATTAGGTACAAAAGAAGCTGAGTAAAAGAAGAGAAGTTTACTTCTCTCCTCCTCTCATGATTTTATTATAATTTCCAGCAGCATCTCTTGCGCCACCCATATTATCTGTATAAATTGCATAACCTACAATAATAACTAAAATTAAAATTACCCATTTCATTACATTATTTCCTTAGCTTTAATTCCTAACAATGATAAACCAACATTAATACTTAATGATGCAATACTAAGTACTTTTAAATATGTATTTTGTTCATCACTACCAATAACTTTATGTTCATTATAAAATTTATGTACGCTTGATGCCAAAGAATATAAATATTCAGTGATTTTTTGCATATCTCTTTTTGAAAATGCTTCATTTAAAATTGATTCTAAAAGTAAAGATTCATAAACTAAATTTAGTCCATCCTCATTTAAATTATCAAAACTTATATCTTTAATATCTTCAAACGTAATACCAGCTTTTACAAATACTTGATTAATTCTAGCGTGTGCATAGTTGATATAAAAAATAGGATTTGAAGAATCTTGATTTTTTAACATATCAATATCAAACTCTAAATGAGTATCACTTTTTCTTGTTAAAAATATAAACCTAAGAGCATCAGCCCCAATTTCTTCTGTAATGTCTGACATTAAAATCACATTACCAGCACGCTTACTCATTTTATAAGGCTCACCACCTTTTAAAAGCTGAACCATTTGAGATAATATTACTTCAAGTTTTGAAGAGTCATTTCCTAAAAATTCAATTGCAGCTTTTACCCTTGGAATATAACCATGATGATCAGCACCCCAAATATTTATGTATTTATCAAATGGTCTATCATATTTGTTCTTGTGATAAATAATATCACCTGCAAGATATGTAGGGATTCCGTTATCTCTTACTACAACTCTATCTGAATCATCACCATAGGCAGTTGATTTAAGATAAATTTTTTCATCTTTTTCATAAAGTGAACCATTTTCTTCTAAAACTTCTTTTGTACTATCCCAAGATGAATATAAAGATTTTTCAGATACAAAATTATCAAATTCAACACCTAAATCTTTTAAATCTTTAATAATAATATCCATTACTAAATCTTTTGAGAAAAATGCTATATCTTTAAATTTTGATTCATCATAAATGATCTCTTTTCCAAACTTCTCAATTACAACATTTGCAATATCTAGTAGATAATCACCTCTATAATAAGTTTCTGGATAAGTAACATCTTCATTAAAAATAAAATCTCTTGCTGCTAGTGACACAGATAGACCTAATAAATCCATTTGAGCACCAGCATCATTGATATAATATTCAGTTGTAATATCAAAACCTAAATATCTACCAACACGTGCTAGTGAATCTCCTGCAATTGCACCTCGAGCATGACCAATATGTAAAGGCCCTGTAGGATTTGCAGAAACATACTCTAATAAAATTTTCTCATTTTTTTTATCTTGTTTAGCAAAATCATCTCTATTTAATAATGCAGTATCAACTAATGATTGTAAAAAAGATGCTGATAATTTAAAGTTAATAAAACCTTTTACTGCTTCAACTTTTTCAAACATTGGGCAATTTTCAAATTTTAAAACTAATTCATCAGCAATTACCATTGGCGATTTTTTTAACTCTTTAGCCAAAGAAAATGCAACAGGAGTTGCGTAATGACCAAAAGATATATCCTTTGGTTTTTCTAGGACTACACTTGTTTCTAGTGTTTTTTCAATAAATTCTTTTACTAAATTTTGCAATAGTTTCTCTTATACTTGTTTTGTTTCGTTTTTATCAGCAGTTGTTGCCTCTGATTTTTTTTCAATCTCATCTGACTTTTTTACTTCTGCAATGTCATCTTCATCATCTTTAACAGCTTTTTTGAAGTTCTTAATTCCTGAACCTAAACCTTTTGCTAGTTCTGGTATTTTTTTACCACCAAATAACAACAATACAACTAATGCAATTAATAACCACTCCATACCGCCTGGCATACTCATGACTTGTCCTTCTATTCAATTTTGTGATTATTATAACTATATAATGCTTAAAGAATTTTTGAAAGCCCTACTTTAAAATAAAATGAATTAATTTATATCCACTTCCAGCTGCTATTATTGTGCCAAATAAATTTAATACAATATTTGTAAGTGCCAAATAAATTGATGTACCAAATAATAAATAAGACTCAATTGCAAATGTAGAATAAGTAGTTAATGCTCCTAAAAAACCTGTTGTTAAAAATGCTTTTAGATTAACTGAAACTGTATAGTGTGAAAAATAAGCAAATAAAATGCCTATTATAAAGGAACCAATAAGATTCACAAGAAGGATTCCCAATGGAAATTCTATGGGTATATGTTTATTTGTAAAATGTACAGCATAAGCCCTAGCAATTGCTCCTAGAAATCCTCCAAGACCAATTGCTAAAACAGTTTGCCAACTAAGAGACATATTTATTACACTCTTTACTGAAAGTTTCTTTCATGTTCTCTTCTGTTTTTTCAAACCAATCTGTATTTTTATCAGCTTGAATGGGATCAAGAAAAACAACTTTTACAACTCCTGGACTTGCTTTTAGTCTTTTTGAATCTACAATATTTCTTGTATTAAATAAAACTATAGGTTGTACTTTTAAATTATATTTATTTGCAATCATTTTAGCACCCGGTCTAAAACTTAACATTTTAGTTCCATCACTTCTTGTACCTTCAGGAAACATCGCAATTGGTCTTTTTTTATCAAGTCTATCTTTTGCTTCTTTTAAAAGATGAATAAGTCCTGCTTTATTTTCTCTATCAATACTTATCATTCTTGGAGCTTTTATGATATGTCCAAAAAAGAAAAGATCTGCAATCTCTTTTTTTGCAACCCATGCCAAATCTCTTGAATGAATATATTCAATAACAATAATATCAAGCAGTGATTGATGATTCATCATAACCATGTCACATGAATCATCAAGTTTTCCTTCAACTTCAAGTTTTATACCTAAAACAAACATTTGAAAACTCATCCAAGCTTTTATTACTTTATGAGTGTGATTTCTAAATGTATACATTAAAATAACAGTAATTGCTACTGTAATTGAAAATTGTATTAAAAGTATTATTCCTCTAATTCGTGCCAAAACTTTCTTCCTTTATCCAACCAATAAAATCATTATCTTGTCCTAAAACTTTTATAAAACCATTTCTTCTTTGTAAGATTTCAACTTTTTGATCATTATCTACTTTAAAGAATATTGTTGAATTTTTAGTTGGTAAAATGTAAACATATGAATCTTTTTTTACAATACCTTTACTATTTGGTAAGTTATATAAAAGCGCAATTATAAAAGTAAGCACTGTGAAAATCATTAATATTTTATTTCTTTTAATAACAAATAAAATTAAAAATAGTGCAAAAACAACAATTGCAAATATTTTTTTATATCTTTCAAAAGTTGAATCATTTGGATTTAAATCAGTTTGAGTACTTACTAATTCATTTTGTAAAATTAAAGGAATTTTTATATCTTTGAAACTTCTTGTTGCCAAATTATAATATGTAAAAACAACTTTCTTTTCATAAATAGGTGTTACAAAATAAAATACAAGATTTTGTTTACCATCTTCCTCTTTTATAGCAGATACACCTTGTTCTGTTATTCCTTGTAGTTTAAAATCTTCTAGGTTTGAATTTTGTGCATCAATGTCTATTATTGTTAAAGCTTCTTTATTGTTATATTGCTTTGTTTTATAGGCTTTTAATATAAATTTATCAGCCATAACACCTGAAAATCTAGTATCTCCTGTACCTATATCTGAATATCTTATACTTGGAGATGATAATTCACTTTCATCTAATACAGAACCATTTACTTGTAATTTTACATTAATATTTGGTAGTCTAAAGTTACTACTTTTTGCTTTGAAATAGTAGCTATTTTCATATGTATCATTTGATACTTTTCTCCATGCACTATTTGCATTTAAAATTGTTACATTTGAAGAGTTTGAAAAAGATGTTGATAAACCATCAAAATTATCTGTTGTAATTAAAGCCTTAACAATAATTTCAATTTTTTGATTTTTATATACTTGATTTGGAATTTTTTTATAAGAAAGATATAAATTTTTCGCAGCGAAAAGATTTATAGATAAAAAAATGTTTAATAATATTATTAGATAAAATGCTTTTTTCATTTCACTTTTTACAAAAAGAGATTAAAATCTCTTTATTGTAAAAAACCCTTTAGCATATTGATACCATCAGTAGAACCTAATAATTTTTCAATAGCTCGTTCAGGATGTGGCATTAAACCAAAAACATTCTTCTGTTTATTACAAATACCTGCAATATTTGATACAGAACCATTCATATTTACCAAAGTTCCATTTTCATCACAATATTTTAATAAAATTTGACCATTTTCTTCTAATTCTTTTAGTCCATGTGAATCAATGTAATAATTTCCATCGTGGTGAGCAACTGGAATATTTAATACTTCATCTTTTTTTAATAAAGATAAAAATGCATTGTCATTATTAATTACTTTTAAAGTGTGATATTTTGAAATAAAATGTAAAGAATCATTTCTTTTCATAGCACCAGGTAATAACCCAGCTTCAAGTAAGATTTGGAATCCATTACAAATTCCTAATACTTTTCCACCGTTTGCAGCGTAAGCTTGAACTGAATCCATGATATTAGCAAATCTAGCAATTGCTCCAGATCTTAAATAATCTCCATAAGAAAATCCTCCAGGAATTACTAAAAGTTCTGTATCTGCTGGAATATTTGTCTCTTTATGCCAAATAATTTCTACTTGGCAACCTAATTGCTCAAAAGCATATTTTGTATCATATTCACAGTTAGTTCCAGGAAATTGTAATACTGAAATTTTCATAATTAACCTACTATTTCTATATCATAATCTTCAATAACAGTATTTGCTAAAAGTTTTTGACACATTTTTGTAACTTCTTCTTTTGCTTGTGCTTCATCTGAAGTGTTTAATTCAATAATAATTTGTTTACCAATTCTTACATTTTTTACTAAATCTTTAAAACCTAAAGTATCCAACGCGTGATGAGTTGCTTTACCTTGATCATCAAGAACACCTTGTTTTAATGCTACATTTACAATTGCTTTCATTTATCACCTTCAATTTATATTTTTGCGATTATATCTAAAACTGCCTTATAGCAATTTAGAGAAAGAGCTTTAGGCTCTTTTTTTAAACTATTTACTTAATCTATTAAGTATAGTTGTGTATCCTTCTAAAATTTTATTTTTAATTTCTTGAGGAACATTTACTTCTAATTTTTCACCAGATTTAAGAGTTTTTGCTTTTTCTTTCCAGTTATCAGCTTTTCCAAAATCTCTAAGAATTTGTTTATCCATAGAAATATAGTTTTTAGCATCAAAATCTTCTTTTGAAATAAATCTTGAACTCTCAGGTGTTAAAACTTCATCACCTAAAACCCATTCACCTTTTGAATTAACAAAAATTTCAAATTTAGTATCAACTACGATAATTCCTCTATCTTGTGCAAATGATGTAAAGTCTTTAAATAATTTTTCAAGACTTGTAACAATTTCAGGGAATAATTCTCTAACTTTTGCAGAGTTCAAAGGTTCATCTTTAATCCCTTTTGTAGTTGGAGTAAAAATAGGAGTTTCAAATTTATGCCATTGCGCTAATCCACTTGGTAATTCTAAACCATATGGATCACTTCCATTTTGGCAAGCATCAAATAAAGAACCTGTTAAATAGTTTCTATAAATTAATTCAAATTGAACAATATCACCATCAACATTAGCTTCTAATGGTTTACATAATTCCATAAGTTGACATCTAGGAGCAATAGCTAAAGATTGATCAACTGTTTCAGATAAAATAGCTGTTCTTATTCCTGATTCTTTTGCAAATGCTGCTCCATTATTTGAAATAGCTGTTTGAGAAACACCTTTTCCTTCGATTAACAGATTTAATGGAATATCAAATACAGAACATCTATCACTTCTTACAAGTAAAACTTTTGCTTCATCTCCAGCACAAGTATAAAGGTCTGCATTTTTACCAATATAAAAAAGATTATAACCTAACTCTTCAAGTTCTTTAATACCTTTTTGAGTTGTAGTTTTCTTTGAATCAGGCCAAAGACCAAGTGCTACAATATCACTTATTTTCATTAATTCTCCTATTATTTATTCATAATTATTAAACTTTTTAAAATAGCCATAGCTGTATTCAATTGATTGTCAGCTAGTATATCTTCACCAGTAATTACTTTTTTAGTTTCATTTTCTAAAATTTTCTCTTCTTTTTTTACATCACTTACTTTTTCAAGTTCTCCCTCAAGATGTTTTTTTAAGTCAGCTTCTTTGATTTTAAATGCATTATCATCAGCTTGAGTAACTTTCCCAGCATTTGCAATAACATCTGGAGTTACTCCAACAGCTTGAATTGTTCTACCACTTGGTAAGTAATATTTTGCGATTGTTAATTTTATATTTTCAGTTCTTTCATTATCAATTGGAAGAACAGCTTGCACTGAACCTTTTCCAAAAGTTTTTTCACCAATTATAATTGCTCTTTTATGATCTTGAAGTGCTCCACTTACAATTTCAGAAGCTGAAGCTGAACCTTCATTAACAAGTACTACTAAAGGTAATTTACTTTTTGTATTTGAGCTTGATGCTTCAAATTTTTCTTCATCTTCAGCATTTCTACCTTTTTGAGAAACGATTATTCCTTTATCAACGAACAAATCAACTACTCCAATTGCTTGAGATAGTAATCCACCTGGATTATTTCTTAAGTCAAGAATTAAACCTTTTTTATCTTGGTTTGCTGCAATAATTTTTTCTAAGTCTTCAGTAACATTAGCATCAAAACTTGCAACTCTTAAATAAAGTAAATTTTCATTTTCAATAACTTTTGAAAATACTGATTGAATTTTTATAATATCTCTTTGGATTTTTATTTCTAATGGTTTTAGTTCACCTTTTCTAACAATTGTTAAAACAATATCAGTTTTAGGTTTTCCTCTCATTAAATTAACAGCTTCATCTAAAGTCATATTAATTGATGATGTTTCATCAATTTTTAAAATAATATCAAGAGCTTTGATTCCAGCTTTAAATGCAGGTGTATCATCAATTGGTGAGATTACTGTTAATGCACCATCTCTCATACCAACAGTGATTCCTAATCCACCAAATTCACCTTGAGTCTGGACATTCATCTCTTTTGATGCTTTTTTATCCAAAAATGATGAGTGTGCATCTAATTCTTGCATTAAACCTTTTAAAGATTTATCTACTATTTCTTGTAGTTTAATATCATCAACATAATACTTTTCTACAGTCCCTATAACCTTTGTTAGTTTTGACAACGACTCAAATCTTGATTGCTCTGGAGCTACAACTTCTTCTTTTGAAAAAAGTGTTTGTGATAAAACCAGAGTGAACGCAGAAGCTAATAATAATCTCTTCATATTTTTAATAACCTTTAGAATTTATAGACAAATATTATACAAAAAACTTTATAAAAGTAAGATTTTATCAAAAATTTTGTAGTATATCAACTACTTTTTAGAAAGGTTATAAAAATGAGTATAAAAGAAAATGTTGATTATGTTAAAGATGAATTAAGTAGCCAAGAAAAATTTCTTGAAAATTTCGTAAAAGGTGAAAGATTTTACAAAAAATACAAAACATTAATCTTTGCATTTATAGCTATTATTATTGTGGGTTCAATAGGAACTGTAATTAAAAACAGTATGGATGAATCAAATAAATTAAAAGCAAATTTAGCTTTTAATAAAGTGCTTCAAAATAGCAACGATGCACAAGCACTGGAAGAATTGAAAAATAAAAATGCAAAACTTTATGAGGTTGCACTATTTTTACAAGCAAAAAAAGATAACAAAGCGGTTGAAGTAAATATTCCTTTACTAAAAGAGCTATCAAAATATCAAGTTGCACTAGCAAACAAAAATGTTGATGAGCTTAACAACTTATCAATGCAAAACGATTTTTTACTAAAAGAGTTTGCCATTTTCAATAAGGCTTTATTGTTATCAAATGAAGGTAAATATGAAGATGCAAAAGCAGCTTTAAAATTAATTCCTCAAACATCAAAAGCATTTGAGTTGGCTAATTTATTAAATCATTATTTACTTACAAAATAAGGAAAGAACCATGAAATATATATTAATTTCATTATCAGCGCTATTTTTATTTACAGCTTGTTCTGGCAAAAAATATTATGAGCCTGAAGATGTAAGTAACAATATCGTATTAAGCAAAGAGTCTATGTCTTCATCTATTACATCAATGAATAAAATTGGTGCAACACTTGAAGATAAAAAGTTTATAACAAAAAATGGTATTTCAAATTATGAATTACCAGAAGGTTTTGATTTTCTAAATCTTACAGAAGATGGAAGAGTAATTGCAACAAATTATGTTGATAAAATACTAATTGGTAAAGAAGAAAAAGTTTTAAAAGATGTTGTAATTGCAGCTTCTTTAAAAAATGAAAAATTAGCTTTAGTTTATTCAAACAACACAATTGAATTACTAGATGTGAATACTTCAAAAACTCTTTTTAAAGAGTATTTACCACTTTCACTTGCAAATGATACAAGAATTACAAATCCATACTTTATGGGAAATCTAATTTTATTTCCTACTTTAAATGGAAAAGTAATTATTGTTTCTTCATCTAATAATGAATCAGTTAAAAATATTTCTGTTGATCCAGATAATGAATTTAACAATATAATTTCATTAAATGTAATTGAAAGTACTCAAACACTAATTGTTGCTAGTCCTAATAAAATAGTTTCAATTTCTCCAAAAGAAGTTTTATCTAAAGATTATGAAGTAAGAGACATTATTGTAAATAAAGAAGATGTATATGTAGCTACAATTGATGGTCAGTTAATAAAATTAAGTGCTAATTTAAATGAAATAGCAAAGAAAAAATATAAATATGCCAAGTTCCATGCTTTAGCGTTTACAGACTCATTATACGCTGTTGAGTCTCAAGGATTCTTGGTTAATATAAATGAAGACTTCTCTAAAGATTCTGTATATGATTTTAGTTTTGATAATGAAGAAAGAATGATTTCAATTGGTAATAGAATATATTTTGATTCAAAATATATAACTCTACCGTAAGTAAAAATATCTCTTGTAAGTCTGTTTTCACAGACTTACAAAAACTACTCTTTTTAAGAAAAGTTCCTATTTGCTAGATACTCAACAAACACCGTTGCATAAGAGCCTTTTGGCAGAATAAAATCTAAAGTACATACTTTTTTAGAAGCATCATACTTACATGATATATCTCTTGGGAAGACTATGGCTTCTCTTCTATAGCCTTTTTCTTGAATATACATATCATCATACTTTTCTTCGATTTTTAAAGCCTCACTTACTGCTTTGAATACTTTTCTTCCAGGAAGAAGTCCTGTTGGAGTTATTTTTGAATTTTTAAAATCATTTAATATATTTGCAGTAATTGATTTTGGAGTGAACAATTTATCTTTTTGTAAATCTAGAAAAACATCTCCATCTAAAAGTTCAAATTCATCTTTTGAGATTTTCAATCTTTCTACTAACCAAGCATTAAAAAAACTACTTTGATAAGCAGCAACAAGCATTTTTGATAGTTTTTTATCTTTTACAATTTCTTCACCATAAACAACATCTTTAGCTTTTGCTAAATTATCAACAACTTCTTTTCCAAATCTTTGATAACCAAAATAGTTTGGCATACCATCTTTGGAAATTTGTTTAATAATCTTTTGGATGTGATTTATATCTGCAATTTCAACGTCATGTAGATTTATTTTAAATCTATTTCCTTCTAAATCACCAATATTTAATTTTGCATTATGTAAAAAAGTATCTAAAATTTGAATCTTTTTATTTTTAAAAAGTTTGATTTCTTTTGAGTATTTTTTAGGAATAGTAATATATTGAATAGTTGTAGCTCTTTTATCTTTTAATCCTGCATATCCAATTTCATTTGAAAATACATTTAAAAACTTAGCTAATCTATCTATTAATTCCCAAGTGTCACAATTTGTTTTCTCAATTTTTAAAACTAAAAAACTTCCATTTCCAGAAAATTTTATAGCTTGTTCTTCAACTATAAAATCCTCATCATTTTGAACAAATTTAAATTTTAAAACTTTATCATTAGCAGGATAAAATCGTTCTATCAATTTTTTGCTCTTTTTACAGACTCATGTTCGTAAACTGTTCTACACTCTGTACAAAATTTTGCAAATGGTTTTGCTTTTAATCTTCCTAATGGAATAACAACTCCACACATATCACAAATTCCATAAGTACCTTTTGATATCTTTACTAAAGAGTCTTCAATCTGTTTAAACTCTTCTAATTGATGATTTGCAATCATTCCTTCTGTAAAAGAATCGCTTACAAGCTCAGCATAATCTAAATCGTCATTGATTTCTTGACCTTTTAATTCATCAATATTAGCCCTACTATTGTTTATATTTGCTAATATACTCTCTCTTCTTGCAAGTAAAATTATTTTTAACTCGTCAATTTGACTTTTATTTGGCATATCATCTCCTTAAATATTCGCGCAATTATATACTTTTTATTATATATAACTTATTAATAAAAGCTTAAGCCCCTATTTTATGGTCTTGGTGATATCTAAAATAATCGAGAAAAATATGTAAAAATAGAATAATTTAATATTTTATTCATAAATCTTTAACATTTAATTAACTAAAAAAAGATAGAATAACCAATAGTTTAAAAGGAGTTTATTATTACTACTTTATCAAAAAAATTTATACTTTTTATATTAATTTCTTTATCATTTTTTTGTTTTCTTATTTTTATTCATCCTATTATTAATAAAAAAATTGATTTTTCTTCAAAAATAAGTGCTATTACAAATCTTCCAAATCTTGCATATTCAAATAATATCTATGAGTCAAGAATAAGAGAGTCTAAAGATTTTTCAAATAATCTATATCCTATGAGTCTACAAATAAATTATCTGGATTTTGTTTATGAAAAATAGTGTTTTTTTAAATTTTTTATTTTTATTACTTACAAAACATAAAACAAAACATATATCAATTTTTTTCATATCTATATTAATTGTTTTTTTAAGTTCATCAATACTTTTTATTTCAACAACACTAAAAAAAGAAATTTTCTCAACTTTAGATAATCAAAGTGATTTTGTTATCCAAAAAATAAATAGTGGAAAAATAGAAAACACTCCAATTTCTTGGATAGATGATTTTACAAAAATAAATGGCGTTGAAAAAATTCAACAAAGAGTTTATGGCCAATATTATTTTATGCCAGAAAATATCTATTTTACAATTGTAGGAGTTGATTTATTTGAAGAGGCTGTAAATAAAAATATAAAAGATTTATTATCTATTTTAAATATTTCAGATTTTTTAGCAAAGGATTCAATGATTATTGGAAATGGTATAAAAAAAATATTTGATAAATATCACTATTTTGACTCTTATGACTTTAAGCTTTTTAATAATGAATTAAAAGAGATAAAGATTTTTAAAGAACTTCCAATTGAAGCAAATATTGTTGCAAATGATTTAATCATTATGGATATAAATCTTGCAAAAGAGATTTTAAATATAAAAGAAGATGAGTGCACAGATATTGTATTAAATGTTCCAAATAATCTAGAAAGACAAAATGTAAAAGATCAATTGATTCTAAAACATTCAAATACAAGAATACTTCAAAAAGATAATCTAAAAAAAGAGTATGAAAATATGTTCAACTATAAAGGTGGAATATTTCTGATTTTCTTTATTATTGTTATTGTTACTTTTACATTGATTTTATATCAAAGATATTCGATGATTAGCTTAGGAGATAAAAAAGAAATAGGAATATTAAAAGCTGTTGGATGGAGTATAAAAGATATTATAAAACTTAAAATCATGGAAAATTTTATAGTAGCATTTATGGCTTTTATTATTGGTGTTATTTTCTCTTATATTTTTGTTTTTATTTTAAATGCTCCTATTTTAAAAAATATTTTTATAGGATCTTCAAATATGCAAAATGATTTTATTTTTAATGCTTATATTCAAATTGACACTTTAATCACACTATTTTTATTTTTTATGATTCCATTTTTAAGTGCTATTTTAATTCCTGTTTGGAAAGTAGCTATTATTGATTCAACTGAGAGTATGAAATGATAAAAATCACAAATTTAAATAAAACATTTAATGAAAATACAAAAAAAGAGTTTCATGCTTTAAAAAATATAAATTTAGAGATTAAAACCTCATCATGTGTTATTTTAAAAGGAATAAGTGGAAGTGGGAAATCAACCCTATTATCAATTATTGGAACACTTCTAAAACCAACAAGTGGGGAAATAAAAATAGATGAGGATAGTATTGCAAAACTTCCTGATTTACATGCCTCAAACTTTAGAGCAAAAAGACTTGGCTTTATTTTCCAATCGTATAATTTATTTAATGAACTAAGTGTAAAAGATAATATTGCAATTACTTTGATTCCCTTAGGATTTACACAAAAGCAAATAAATGAAATGGTATTAAAAGCCATGAATCTTGCAAATATAGAACATAAAAAAGATGAGCTTGTATATAATCTCTCAGGTGGAGAGAAGCAACGATGTGCAATTGCAAGAGCTTTGGTTAATAATCCTGATATAATCCTTTGTGATGAGCCTACGGCTAATTTAGACCATGATAACTCTATAAATTTTATAGAAAGTCTAAGAGAATTAAAAAAACTAAATAAAACTATTATAGTTGCTACTCATGACCCTATTTTTGAAAAACTTGATTTTGTGGATGAAATCATAAATATTAAAAATGGAATAATTTGTGAATAACATACTTCTGTCAAATGAGATAGTTATATATTTGTTTGTGCAAATTATTCTTCTTATTCTTCTTCTTGTAGCTTTTTATTTTTCTGTTTCTATTATAAAAAATTGGGATTATGAAAAAACAAGTACAAAACAATATAAATTAGAAAAAACATCTTATTTGGTGATTTTAATAATTAGCTTCACATTAATAGTAAAAATATTTCTTTTCCCCTATTTTGCATATAGCTTAGATAATCTATCAAACATAGTCCCAGGAGCCATGTGTGCTGCTGGAATTGTGGGAGCAAATGAATTTGGTCAAATAAATCTAAGTCTAAAAATATTGATTTTATTTTTTATTGGAATTTGGCTTATTATTAATTCACTTGATTTAAAAGCAAAAACATATCCTTATACAAAAAAGAAATATCTATTTTATAGTTTTATTTTTGCTTTATGTATAATAGAAACTAGTTTAGATTTTTTATTTCTAAATGGCATTCCGACAAAAGAGCCTGTTATGTGTTGCTCTACTATATTTGGAGTTAATAGTGTGGGAAGTAAGATTCCATTTGATTTAAGTATTTCTTTGCTTTTAATTATATTTTATCTTTTATATCTTCTTATTGTTTTTATAAATATTCAAAAACAAGCTTTATTAAATCTTGTAATAAATTTCTTATTTTTATATATTGCATATTATGCTGTTACTTATTTCTTTTCAACCTATGTGTATCAATTACCAACTCATCAATGCCCATTTTGTATGTTACAAAAAGAGTATAATTTTATAGGATATTTTATTTGGTCAACACTATTTTTAGGAACTTTTTTTGGAGTTGCTTCTTATGTTTTAAAAGTTTTTATTTCTAAAGATTTGTCTTACACATACAAATACTCTTTATTATTTAATACTATTTTTGTAGTTATTTGTACTTTTTATGTGATTAGGTATTATTTGATAAATGGAGTTTTTTTGTAGGAAGATTCCATGTTAATTTAAAATCAACATGGAATACTTTAGTAATTATTTTGATTCTTCTTTAATAGTTCCTTCTTTAATTGTCTCTTCTTCTACTGCTGCTGCTTCATCTTTTACTTCATCAGTAATTTTGTCATCTTGTTCTACTACTTCATCTTTATTTACTTCTTCAGTAACTTGAACAGGCATAGCTTCATCTTTTTTTACTTCTTGAGTTGCTTCAGCTTGAACTGGTGCTTTTTTTTCTTCAGTACAACCTGTTAATAATGCTAATAATACTGCTGTTCCTAATATAATTCTTTTCATGGATTGCGTCCTTTTGATAATTTGTTTTATTCAAACAATTGTGGAATAATATCAAAAGCATTGTGTATTAATTGTGTCTTCATTTTTTTAAATTTATTTTTTTTAAATTTTTATACCCTGATTATATTTTAAATAAGCCAGATTAGGCAAAAAAAAAGCTCCTAATAAAAGGAGCTTTTTTCGTATAGGAGAACAAAATTTATAAGTCTAAGTTTAAAAGTTCGCGGTTTTTAAACTCTTTAAGAAGATTCGCATTTCCTCTTAAGTTATGTAAACATTATAATAGCTCACCATTAACTAAACTATAATCAAAAGTTAATAAAGAGTTAACTCGGCTATATTTTTTGCAATTTGTTTAAATAAAGGTCTTTTTTGAGGTATTCTATTTAAACATAATAGTTGTAATTGAAGTAAAGAATCTCTTATATTCATATTTTGATTATCATAAGAGCAAAGTGATAATAAATCTTCAATCAAATATCCAAATGCCCTTACTTCAAATTGTTCTAAAGTATTATATATTTCTAAATCATCAGTTTCATAATACGATGCACCACCAAAATCACCTAAAATACTATTATAATTTTTATCTATCATAATATTATGTGCATAAAAATCACCATGCATAATACTTCTTTCATGCATATGGACACAGGCATTTGCCATTGCACTTAATATTTTTAAAGCGCCTTGCGTTGAAAGTTTAAAATCACTTGGATAAACATCTCTAGTACAGCTATCCAAGCTAGGGGGCATTCCTAAATTAAAAAATTCTTTTGGGATTAGTTCCAACATTAAAACATCTTTTCCTTCTGGATGATTTGATACTTGTGCTAAAACATCAACTAAACTTTTATGCACTCCCATAGAAATATTAATATCCATTTCTTCTTGGGGTAAACCATCTGATGTCATTTCACCTTTAAATACTTTTACAGCAACTTCACTACTATTGTATATTGCTTTATAAATGTTTCCAGATGCACCCTCACCTAAAAGTTCTTTGATTATAAGTTCATTCCAATTTACTGTTTGTAATTTGATTTTAGAATCTGGATGTTTTTTGCAAAAAGGATTTCCACCATAAGCAAGCCATGAAAGTTTTGGTAAAAATAAAAGAGATTTTGGAAATAATGTAAGATTATTTGCAGCAATTCGTAAAAGTTCTAAATTCTCACATTTATTAATAGACTCAGGTAAAAAACTTAGTTTATTTCCTGAAAGCATACATTTTTGTAGTAATTTTAAATCTCCAAGAGATTGAGGTAAAGATATTAATTCATTATCTGTAAGAATTAGCCATCTAGTACTCAAAGGTAATGCATTTTCTTCAAATATTTTAATTTTATTATTACGCATAGCTATCATTGATAAAATAGGAAGTTTGGCTAATACTTTTGGAACATGGTCAAATTGATTATTAGATAAAAAAATTCTTTTTAGTTTTTTAAATCTATCAAAATCATCAGGCAAAGAAGATAAATTGTTATTAGTTAAATCCAAAACTTCAAGAGTATCAACTAAAATATATAACTCTGCTGGAAAGTTTTCAAGTCCTGATGCGATTTTGACATGGGTTGAATTTTTTAATATATCCATTTGTTTTTTGTTCCTAAATTCTATATTTTTATATTATTATACTACTTAGCCTATAAAAATAGTACTGAAAATTTGTATTTATTATTTGAATAGGTCTATATCTCTAATGAAAATAAAATGGCAGACAATGTCGGATTTGAACCGATAGTAGATTTCTCTACGCTATCCTTCCAAGATAGTGGATTAAACCGCTCTCCCAATTGTCTGTATAAATAAAAGTGTAAGTTG
>JAHIWE010000147.1 GCA_018816105.1 bacterium
GTTAAATAAGTAATTGTTTGAGATAAAAAATGCCCTTTATCTGCATAATGAACTGTTTTACTAATTGAATTATCCCAGTGAGTTTTCATTCTATTTTGTGCTTTGACACTTTTAATAATTTCTAATCCAGAAACTGTTTCAATTAAAGTAGTTTGTTTTATCTGTTCTTCTTTTACAGATTTTTCTATAAGAGTTTTTAAGGGTCTTTGTAAATACCATGATATAAGCAATGAGATAATTACAGTAGTAATTGTAATATACGCAAGGGGACCTGCTATAAAAAATATAACTAATATAAAGATGATAACAAAAGGTAAATCAACAATTGCTGCAATCGTAGCACTTGTAAAAAATTCACGTACACTTTCAAAAGATTGAAGTCTACTTACAAACTGTCCTGTTGATGCAGGTTTTGCATCAAGTTTAATATTTAGTAAATGACTAAATATTTTATTTGACATAATTGTATCTGCTCTTTTACTAGCAATTCCTAAAAAATGTGATCTTAAGATTTTCAACAATAAATCAAAAAGCATTACAAGAGAAATACCAATAAATAAAGCCCATAAAGTTTCAATAGCGTTATTAGGAAGAACTCTATCATATACATTCATTGTAAATAAAGGAGTTGCTAAAATAAATAAGTTTATAAATAATGAAACAGCAACAACTTGTTGATAGATTCCTTTATTACGTATTAATGTTCCCCAAAACCATTCTTTTGGATTTGCAACAACTACTTCTTTTTCTATTCTATTGTTAAAATTATACTCAGGCTTTATAATTATTACTTCACCTGTATATTCACTTTCTAGTTTATCTATAGTCATTTGCGTTTCACCAGATATTAAACCTGGTATTATAACATCAGCAGTGCCTTCTTTTAAATCATAATTAATTAAAACACAAGCTCTATTTTTATTTAAAATCAATACAGAAGGAAGTGCTAATTTTGTTATATCTTTAACTTTTTCTCTTTTTACTGTTTTAGTAATTAAACCTATACGAGAAGAAGCTTGATGGAACATTGAAATATTCATTGAAGTTTTGTGAATAGGTAAACCAAAAGTTAGAGATTCAGCAGATGTTTCTCTATTATGATACTTAGACAAAAAAAGTAGACAACCCAAGAGGTCATCTACTTTTCTTCTATCTTTTAAATTGCCCAATGTTTCATTTTCTATTAAATTAGAATCATTATTTTCCAATATTTACCTTTTTAGTAGAAAACCTATTTATTATATTTTGCATACAACTTTTGATGTTTTGCAATATTATCAATATATGGTTTGTTAGCTATTACAGAAGAAGGTAATTTACTCATCGCTTCTTTTGCTGCATCAACTGAATCAAATATACCATAAATTACCTTAGCACTTTTCATTTCAGGTCCAAAAGAATAAGTATTAGCCCCTTCTAAATTATTTTCGCTTACATATCTATTTGCCGCTTCTAAACCATTGGTTGTTGTTACATTTATAGTATATGACCCTTCAGGTGCATTTAAAAATGAAGAAGTATTTACAGCTGAAGTTGTTTTTTGAACAATTGGAACTATTTCTTCTTTTGTTTTTTCAGCTTTCATAACAGTAGGTTCTTCTCCTAAAAGTGTTCTCAACTCATTACTTGTAGTATTTGCTGCTGTATTATTTTGTTTTTTCTCAGAAGAAACATCATTTAATGCCTTAACATCAGAACAAACATCATTTTGTGAAGACAATACGCTTGGTGTTAGTACAGCTAATGTATTTAAAATCGTATAATAATTAGAATATAATTCATATTCTCTATTTAATAAACTTTTTTTAGCTTCATAAAGTACCGTTTGAGCATCTAAAATATCAACAAATGTTCTTGTCCCTGATTCAAACTCACTTTTATAAACCTCAACAATATTTTCATTTGCTGTAACATAGTTTTTAAGTACATCTATTCTTTGTTTATTTTTTAAGAATCTTTGGTAAGTTACTTTTACAGATTCTACAACTTTATTTGTAATTGCATCTAATCTTTCTTTTTGCTCAGCTAAAAATAACTCTTCTTGTTTTGAAACTACATGATCTCCACCACCATTGTATATATTCCAAGCAAGATTGATTCTTCCATATGCTTGATTTTCAATACCTTCTTCATTTAAAGATAAATCACTATCAGTTAATGCTTTTAATTCTAAACTTAAATTTGGTAAAAATTTAGCATCAGCTTGTGCAATTTTTTCTCTTTGCGCTTTTATTCTTTCAATTTGTTCTTGAATTTCATAATTTTTTAATACAGCCATTTCAACAATTTGTTGTAAATTACTTGGAATTTTTGATAAATCCATTTTAGGTCGACATTCATTTCCAGTAGGTTCTATTCCTACATATCTTTTAAATGTGCTAACTCTAGAGCTTTTTAAATCTTTTTCTTCTAAATATTTTTCTTTTACAAAATTAAGTTTTGAATCAACTTGATATGTTTCGAGAACTTCTCCACTAATAGACTCTTTTTCTTTTGCTATTTGAAGATTTTCTTCATTTGTACTAATCATATCTTTTGTTAGTTCTAACATCTCAGAATACTGAACTAAACCAGTATATGCTGTAATTGTTTCTAATACAACATTATCAATATTCATTTCTGTTCTATATTTATTTGCTAAATTATTGTACTTAGCTTCTCTTACTTGGCTTGGTGTTAAATCTCCATCATAAAGCATTTGATTTAATGCTATTCCAAAATTATAACCATCTTCTTGTTCTGAACCATTTAAATAACCATTGCTATTAGGTTGATCATATCTTTTGTCAGAGTTACTTTTTTCTAATCTACCATCTATATCAATTCGAGGATAGTAGTTAGCTTCTCTTTCATCAATATACTTTCTAAAAGCTTCTTGATTATTTTTTTCTGCAACTATTTCAGGATTAGTTGCCAGAACTTTTTCAACACTCTCTTTTAAACTCACAGCATTTAAAGAGGCACTTGCAAGTATTGAGATACAAGCAAATTTTAGTACGCTACTTCTGTTCATATTATCTCCAACCTAAATATTTTTCAATCAATCAAATAATTTTTTCTGTTACTCTAATGCTATTCTACTTAATTAATTATTAAAATTTGCAAAAATTATGAAAAATAGTTCATAAATTATTAATTAACTCTAAGTATCATTATTATAACATATTGAATTATCAAATAAAAGAGCAATAAATGTCAAATATCAATAATTTTAATAAAATATTAAAAAATCTAAATATCTTATATATAGAAGATGAAGAAAATATTAGAATTAATATCAAAAAAACTCTTGAATTATTTAGTGAAAAGGTATTTGATGTAGAAAATATATCAAAAGCAAAAGATATTTTAAGTAAAAATAGAATTGATATAATTATTAGTGATATTAATTTACCAGATACAAGTGGTATTGAATTTATAAAAGAATTGAGGAAAACAGATAAAACTATTCCTGTAATTTTATTGAGTGCTTATACAGACAGAGAATATTTATTAGAAGCTACAAAATTAAAACTTGTTGATTATTTAACAAAACCTATTGATTTTAAAAATCTTAATAATGCATTACAAAAATGCGTTGAAGAAATATTAGATAATTCAAGATATATGATCACATTTAAAAATAATATCCAATATAATGTTTCTCATAATTGCCTAATAGATAATAATAAAAAAGAAGAAATTCATCTAACAAATAAAGAACTTGATTTATTAAATTTTCTAATTAAAAATAATAATCGTATTTGCTCAGCAGATGAACTTAAATCTGCAATTTGGGATGATTATCTAGAAGCTACTGATTCTGCATTAAAAAATTTATTAAATAAACTAAGAAAAAAAATTGGTAAAGAATCAATTATTAACATTTCAGGAGTGGGATATAAACTTGAAAATTAAATCGTTTTTTTAATATCTAGTTTAATATGACAAATTATTTGTTATAATAAATTAAAGTAAACACTCTATTTTTAGGAACTTAATGAAATATATTTTTATTATTACATTTTTATTATCATCACTTTATGCAAATCAAACAAACTTTAAAATTTCATATGATCCAAATTATGCTCCATTTTCCTATAATCAAGAAGAAAAACCAGCTGGTTTATTTATTGATATTTGGAAATTATGGGCAAAATACAATAATTATACTATTGAGTTTGTAGATGGTGTATTATGGGATGATGCTGTAAATTTAGTAAAAAAGAAAGAAGTAAACTTTTTTTTAGGTTCAAAAAAATATGAACCATGGATGTTTGAATCTAATTCATTTTATGAAATAAAGAGTTCATTTTTCAAATTATTACAAAATGACATATCTATTGAAACAAAAAAAGAATTAACTATTGGAATAATTGGAAATGTCTATGAAAAGATCTTATTAGAAAAATTTCCTAATGCTAATATAAAAATTTATGAAGATTATATTTATTCAATCGATGCATTAAGAAATAATCAAATTGATTTAATTTATGACGATAAAATTCCAATTGATTTTTATACAGTACAACATAATTTTTTTCATTTAATAAAACCATTAAGTAATTTTATCTTAAAGAATTCTATTCATGCAATTGCATATGATGAAAAAAATACAAAAATATTTAATGATGGATTTATAAATATTCCTATTAATGAGTTATTAGAATTAGAAAAAAAATGGATAATCAATAATAATGAATACTATTACTTAAATTTTAAACAACAATTAAATCTAACAAATGAAGAAATTACATTTCTAAAAAATCATACAATTAATACCTCTGTTTCAAATTCATGGGCACCTTTTGCATTTAAATCAAATAATGAAGAAGCTCAAGGTATATCTTCTGAATATTGGGAATTAATTTTAAAAAAAATTAATGCAAAAAATAAAAATACCTTTTTTAATACTTTTTCTGATCAATTAGAAGGAATTAAAAATAAACAAAACGATTTAATATTTAGTGTAGGAGAAACCCCTCAAAGAAAAGAGTATGCCTTATTCTCAAAAGAATATATTCGCTTTCCAATATCAATTGTAACAAAAAAAGATGAAAATTTTATAGAAAATTTTTCTTCGATAATTGGTAAAAAAATAGCAATAGGAAATAATTTTACTGCCCATAATATTCTAAAAAATATCTATCCAAATTTGGAATTTATTTTAGTTGATAGTGTTAAAAAAGGATTAGATCTAGTCTCAAAAAATAAAGCTTATGCCTATATTGATATAAAACCTGTACTTTTTTATAATATTGCAAAATATGAATATACAAATCTTAAAATATCAGGAAATACAGGAGTAGATTTTAGTTTAAGATTTATGATAAGAGATGATTATCCTATTTTAGAATCCATCTTAAATAAGGCAATTTCATCTATTTCTTTAAATGAATTAAATACAATAATAACTAAGTGGAATAATATTCAATTTCAAACTAATTTTAACTATGACTTATTCTGGAAAAGTGCTATTGTGATTTTATTAATATTATTAGCTTTCATTCATCGAACTAGAACACTTAAAAAGTTAAATAGCAAACTAAAAATTACAGTTGAAGAAAAAACTCAAAAACTAAATGAAATAAATAAAAATTTAGAATCCCTGGTAGAAAAAAAAAGTCAAGAACTACTTCAAAAAGAAAATATCCTAAACCATCAATCAAAAATGGCAGCAATGGGAGAAATGATTGAAAACATAGCCCATCAATGGAGACAACCCTTATCAGTAATATCAACTGTTGCCACAGGAGCTAAATTAAAAAAAGAGTTAGGATTATTAAATGATGATGATTTTTATGAAACTATGAATATTATAAATAATTCATCTCAACACTTATCTAATACCATTGATGATTTTAGAAATTTTTTTAGCAATGATAAAGAAGTTGCTTTATTTGATATAGATATTCCAATAGAAAAAGTTTTATATTTAATTAGTACAAAACTAAAAAATAGAAATATAACTGTTGTTAAAAATTGTAAAGAAACTTTTGTAACAGGACTTGAAAATGAATTTATTCAAGTTATTTTAAATATTATAAATAATGCTATGGATGCTTTTGAAAATAAAAATAATAATAGTAAATTTATTTTCATTGATGCTTATAAAGAGAATAAAAGTATCATTATAAAAATAAAAGATAACGCAGGTGGAATAGAAAGAAATATCATTGATAGAGTTTTTGAACCATACTTCACAACAAAACATAAAAGCCAAGGAACAGGTATTGGACTTTATATGTCACTTGAAATTATAAAAAAACATATGAATGGAAATTTAACAGTAAATAATGAAAAATTTACCTATAAAGATATAAAATGCACAGGGGCTCAATTCACTATAGAGCTACCTATAAATAATCAAACTACTTAAGAAAATCTTCTTTTTGCCATTTTCTTTTTAAATTATGAATATAAATTATTAATATAAAAAAAATAGAAGAAGTTATTCCCAAAGCAATTAATAAATCTGTTTCACTTGGTGTACTTTCTAAAAGAATTAATTTTCTTATTATTACAACAAAAGCTATTTCTAAAAATGTTAATGCATAATCAAATCCATTTTTAATAAAAAGCGTTTTTACAATAGCTATTACAATCAATGTAAATAATCCATCTGTAAGTATTGTTTTAATTGATGCAAAATCTAAAGCACCTTGTGAAATTGTAAAAGATATTATTTTATGAGATAAACTCATAAGACAAATTGCAAGATAAAGTATCATTATTAAAATAAATATATATTTAAGCATATTTATAACTTTTAATAAAATTACATCAACTCTATTTTCTAAAACTTTGTCAATACTATTTACTTTCAAAAAAGCTTTTTCAACTAAACTTTTTTTCTCTACTTCTTTCACTTAGGCATCCTTTATTATGCATATCTGAATTTTTCGGGAATAGTATCACAAAAGTACATAAACAAGCATAGAAAAAGCGATATTTTTTAAATGATTTTCGTAAACTCTTCAAAAAGCTTATCATCAAGTGGAATTTCAAGTTTTAACTCCAAAGAGATTGGTCTGTTTCCACTATACTTCATACTATTTGCAAGACCTAAATATATAAAGTTTTGAGTTTTTTTATCAATTTGTACAAACTTTCGCACAAAAATATGAAGTTTTACTTTATGCTTTTGATTTTCTATTAATCTTTCTCCATCACCTTTTTCTTGGCTTTGACTTGGTTTACTTTGATAGGTAAAAGTATCTTTTGATAAAAAGGCATTATGATAATTTGCTGATTTTGAAAATTTCTCTTTTTCTAAGTTTATAAACAAAAAGAAATCATTTTCATACTTTAAAAATCCACTTCCTCTGAATGAACTATGAATTTTTGGAAAATTACAAAGTTGAGCAATATTTAACATATTATATTTTGCATATAATTTTAAAAATGGCATTCCAAAATCAGCTGCTCCAAACTCCTCTTCATAAGTGTAAATTCCATAATTTATACTATCTTCAAAAATTTCTTTATATTTTGGATTTTGTAAAAGAAGTTCAAACTCTTTTGTTTTTACTACTTTTTTTCCATCAAAATCTATAAGTTTTAAATATCTGCTAATTTGTCCTGAATCAAAATACTCTTGATTTAGATAAACAAAACTATGAATAATAGTATTTTTACAAACTTTATTTAGATATTTTCCTAAGATTTTAAAAGCTATTTTCTCATCACAATAATCATTTGATAATAAATATTTTAATACTACAAATTCATATACTCTTTTTAGAGGAAGTTGATTTTGAATAAATCTTATAGCTTTTATAAAATCTTCATTTTCACAAAGAGTTTTTAACTCATCTTTTTGCTTTCCTGTTTCAACTTTTGCTAAAAATTCTATATATGACTTACTCTCGTCTATAAACTTCATTGGACTTATCACATCATCAAAAACTAGATAATCCACAAGTTTTGGTACTTTATTTTGTATTAGCTCTTTAAAAGCAAAGTATTGCTCTTTTAGATATTTTATATGATTGAAATTTTCACTATCTATTTGCTGTAATATTTGTTTTTTTGAAATTTCATCCATACATATAAAAGCATTTTTAAAATCTGCAAAGTTATTTTGGATTCTTAGTTTTATACTCTCTTTATCAATTACTTTATTTCCAACAAGTGCCAAAGCTATCAAATAGGCTTTTTTATGATTTCCTATAAAATCAAGAACTGTTAAAAACTCTTTGTTTTTATATTTTCTCAAACCCCTTCCTAGCTGTTGAATAAATACTATTGGAGAGTTTGTGGGTCGTAAAAATAAAATGGTATTAATAGATGGAATATCAACTCCTTCATTAAAAATATCAACTGTAAAAATCACCTCTAAAGGATGGTTTTCATCTTCAAGATTTTTTATTGCTTCAACTCTTTTTAAAACTGAATCATCACTTGTTAAATAAGTTGCATTTATACCTTTGTCATTAAAACTTTTACTCATAAAAGAACAATGCTCTTTTGAAACACAAAAACCTATTACTTTTCTTTTTTCACCATTAAAAGAGTAAAAATTCATTTGTTCAATTATAAAATCAACTCTTTTATTTACATTTAGAAGTTTTGCTAACTCATCTATTTTTGATAAATCAACATTTTCATAATCGATACTTTCTATATCACTTATTCCAAAATAGTGAAAAGGAACCACAAGATTGTGTTCTAAAGCATCATTTAATTTAATATCACAAGCGATATTTTCATCAAAAACTTCATAAATACTATTTCCATCCATTCTGTTTGATGTAGCTGTTAGTCCTAATAAAAACTTTGGTGAAAAATAATCTACAACTTTTTTATAAGAAGGGCTTGTAATATGGTGGGCTTCATCAATAACTATATAATCAAAATGATTTTTTGAAAACTCTTCATAATTTAAACTCATAGTTTGAATAGTTGAAAAAATATAATTGCAATCTTTTTCTTTTTTATTTCCAGTATAAAGTCCATAAGAAAACTCATCGCCTAAAATATTTTCAAAACTCTCTTTTGCACTTAAAAGTATATTTTCCCTATGAACTAAAAAAAGCATAGTTTTTGCTTCAAACTTTTTCACATCAAAAGCACTAAGATAAGTTTTTCCACTTCCAGTTGCTGCTATTATCAAAGCTTTGTTTTCACCACTGAGTCTTAGTTGTTCTAATCTTAAAAGTGCTTTGTCTTGCATAAAATTTGTTTTAATACTTTTTTTAAAAGAAAAACTAGGAGTAAACTCTTTTTTTTGTTTTGTTAAAAACTCTGCATACTCTTGTAAAAATTCATCATTTGCTTCGTATGAACTTTTCCATAGTTCATCAAACTCACTTAAAACATTTTGTAAAAAAACATCATCTTTTTTTGAAAGAGTTTTTACATTCCATTCAATATTTGATTTAAAAGCACTGGCTGTTATATTTGATGAACCAATTATCACTTTATCATCATCTTTGAATTCAAAAATATAAGATTTTGAATGAAAACCTATATTTGATTCATTACTATCATAGATTTTTAGTTCTATATTTTTAAACTCTTTGATTTTTTCTAATGCTTTTATTTGAGTAAAGTTTAAATATGTTGAAGTTAGAATTTTTCCTTTTACTTCTTTTTGTTCTAAAGTTTTAAAACAATCAAGTAAAAGTTGAACTCCTGAATAGTTTATAAAAGCTACATTAAAAATAAATGATTTACACTCTTCTAGTTCTTTTGTGATATGATTGTAAAAGTTAGTGGTTTGATTGTTGATGATTAAACTATTCAAAATATCCCTTAATTAAAAAGTTCATTATAATTAAATGAACCGTAATCTTTTATAAATCACAATTTATACACACTAAGGCCCTATACTTTTTCAACTCAACAAAGGAGAATACAATGAAAAAACTAATATTAATCTCGTTACTAACACTTGGCTCATCACTTTTTGCAGCAGATCTTGGTGTAAGAATTCAAACACCTCTAGGGAATGGTGGAATGCTTGATATTGGATTTAAATCTGATGATCATAGATATGATAATAGATATAGAAATTTTGATTATAATAGAAATGGATATTATGATGATTTTGGATACTTCTTTGGATATTTTGACAAAATAGGTTATTTTTACAATAACATCTTTTTTACATATGATAATAGATATACATATTACGACAGGCTACACCACGGAGGTTATTTCAGACCTAATAAAGTTCATTATAGAACGTATGAATATCATAAACACAATGATTGGAATAGATCTCATAACTACAGAGAACAAAAAAAACCAATTTATGGACCATATTATGAGCGAAATAATGATAAACGAAAAGTTGTAGAAAAACAATACAATGATAAGAATTATAAAAACGATAGGAATTATAAAAACAATTCTAATAATCATGATAACAAATCAAGAAACAACAATGATAGATATGAAGAAAAAAATTACAGAAATCATCAAGATAATAATAAACATAATAGATAAAAAGTGTAAAATACCTATTCATTTAGGTATTTTATTTTTAGGAAATAAATTTGGGAAAACAAAATTTAGTTTATTATCTTAGTTTTGATGATTTAAAAAATGAAGATATTCTTTTTAACTACGTCTATGCAAACAAAGATTCAAACTATTATGTAAGTGAAGATTTTTCAAAAGATTTTTATATTCACTTAGCTTATTATGGTTTTATTTGCACATCTGCAACACTTCAAAACAAATTTTATTTATTAGCTGAAATACAATTTGAATATGCAATTTTAGATTTCCAAGATTTACATATAAGTAAAAAAGTAAAAAAACTTTTAAAAGAAGACAATTTCAAATTTACAATAAATACAAAATTTGAAGAAGTTATCTCTTTATTAGAAAACTATCACAAAACAAACTGGCTAGAAGATAAGTATAAAGATTTACTTTTATCACTAAGAGATTATAAACATCCAAATATAGACTTCCAAATTATGAGTATAGAATTAAATGATAAAAATACAAATGAACTAATAGCTGCAGAAATTGGCTATAAGATTGGCTCAACTTATACATCACTTACAGGCTTTTCATCAAGAGATAAAAAATATAATAATTGGGGAAAACTTCAGTTGGTTCTTTTATCAAAATATCTAGAAGAAAATGGTTTTGCTTTTTGGAATTTAGGACATCCATACATGAAATACAAGTTTGATTTGGGTGCTAAAACCTTCTCTAGAGAAGAGTTTCTAAAAAGATGGTTAAAGCAAATCCAAATTTAAACTATTGTTTTATTTCAATTTTTTGTTTTAATTGTTCATATTTTTTATCATGCATATCATTACCTTTAAAAATATAAAAAAGAGCAATCAATAATAACACAGCCCAAAAAAGGTAATCAGTCTTTTTCAATTATAGAGTTCCTGTCAAATTCATTCCAAGATAAGTATTATAAGCAACATAACAAACTATTAAAATGGTACCTTCTATTCTAGTAATTTTCCCATCTTTACATTTAAAACCATACGCCATAACTAATAATGCTATTGTTAATGATAACATTACAAGCCAATCTCTTTGCAATACTTCAAAAGGAATATTATTCATAGGAGCAATAACTGTTGCAATTCCAATTACTGCTAAAATATTAAACATATTAGATCCAACAACATTTCCAATTGCAATATCATGTTCACCTTTTCGAGCTGCAATTACAGAAGCAGCAAGTTCCGGTAAAGAAGTTCCAAGAGCAACGATTGTAAGTCCAATGATTAAATCACTAACACCAAATTCAGTAGCAATTCCAACAGCCCCCCAAACTAGAAGTCTAGAACTAGCAATCAATAAAACAAGTCCAATAATAAGCCATATAATTCCAGCTTTTAAACTCATTGCATGTTCTATTAGTTCATCATCCATTTCTGATTCTAAAGTATCACCTTTCCCTTTAATTGCAGCAAATATTGACCAACCGATAAGTGAAAAGAAACCAAATAAAAGAATTAGACCTTCGTTAAATGTTAATGTATTATCAAATAATAAATAACCTGATGCTAAAACAATTAAAAGTAATAAAGGAATCTCTTTTTTTACAATTTTTGAATTTACAGTAATTGGTGCAACAATTGCAGTAATCCCTAAAATTAATGCAATATTAACAATATTTGAACCCAAAGCATTTCCAAGAGCAAGCGCTGGATTTCCTTCCATTGCTGCAATTGCAGAAACAACCATTTCAGGTGCACTTGTACCAAATCCAACAATCAAAATACCAATTAATAAACTAGGCATTCCTAAATGTTTAGCAGTTGATGCAGCACCTTCTACAAACTTATCAGCACTCCAAACAAGTATCACAAATCCTGCAATAATTGCTAGTAAATATAAAATCATTTTTTACCTTTTTTGTTTATATTAAATTTTTTCGCCATTATAGTCAACTTTAATTAATCAAAAGTTTATAGAAACATAAAAACTTAAATCAAACTCATTACTCTCATCTAAAAAATCAATTTTATTATAAATTGCATATGAAGGTTTTGTTGTTGTTTCATACTCACTTTTTGGTAGCCATTCGTGATAAACCCAATGAATAAAAGGTAGAACATCCCCTGTTTTTCCCTTTAAATCAAACTTCGCATAAACACCATCAGCAATTTTAAAGTTTGGCAACCTATCACTTTTTACACTTTGTTTATCCTCAACCATAACACATCCAATATATTGGCACTCATTTAAAGGAGTAATTGTAGGATTATCATGAAAAAGTGCAATTCTTTTATATGAAGTTATGTTATTTGTTAATATCCAAGTTTGTAGCTTTTGCCAAGTCTCTTTTATATTTACGTTATATCCTTTATTTCTGATATAAAAACTCTCAATTGCAGGCATTTTTACAATAGAGGGAACCATATCTTTAAAATTTGCTTTTGATTGGCTGGCTCTTTGTGATTGCTGTAATATTTTTTTTGAATATTCTTTATATCCACCATTTTTCCACTCTTTTGGTGTCATTTCAAATCTATCTTTGAATATTTTAATAAATGATGATTGAGATGAATATCCACAAAGATTTACTATATTTGAAATAGTTGAATACTTGTTTGTTAAAAGCAAATTTGAAGCTTTTTGTAACCTAATTGATTTGATACTTTCATAAATATTTTTTCCAAATGCTTCTTTAAAAATTCTATGCATATGAAATTTACTAATTCCCAAGTCAATACTAAGCTCTTCTATGTCAATATTTGTTTCTATATGAGTATAAATATAGTACATTATGTCATTTGCAATTTTTGTTCTTTTTTGTAATGTTTCTTTTTTCATAAATAAATTATAGCATTAACAACCTATAAAATAAGCACTATAAAACAATTTTCTTAGCACCAAATAAGAAGAACTATTTATTAAATTTCCCTAAAATTACGCACGTTTAAATCGTACTAAAGGATTCCGTATGGAAATAAACTTAATCGCAGAATCAGTAAAGTTCATGTTCTTAGGGATGGGTGTAGTATTTGCATTCCTAACAATAATGATATTTGTATTAAAAGCACAAGGGGCAATCTTAACAAAATATTTTCCAGTAGAGAATA
>JAHIWE010000014.1 GCA_018816105.1 bacterium
CAATAAAAAGTATAAAATTTCGCACAATATCCAAAAGTCTGTTTTTTTCAAACATTCCTAAAATCATTGTTTCTATTTGTATATGAGAATCAAGTTTTTTTCCATCTATACTTTTCCATGCTGAAAATCTTTCCAAGTTGGAACTTAGAGTTCCTACTTTTGCATTTATTCCATCACTTATTACCATAAAAGCATTGGTATTAAAAAGTGTTGGTATTTTATTTTTATAGGTTTGGAGTTGGTTGTAGGCTTGGGTTAATCCTATTTTTTCATTGCTTAGGCTTTTTAGTTCAAAAACTACCAATGGTAAACCATTTATAAAGATGATTAAATCAGGTCTTCTCTCATCGTGTTCTTTTATTGTAAATTGGTTTGAGATTAGAAAGTCATTGTTTGAAGAGTTTTTGAAATCAAATAAATAAACCTTATCGCCCTTATCTATTCCCTCATTATCTTTATAAACTACATCTATTCCATCTGTTAAATAGTGATGGAAGGTTTTATTGTTTTCTATTAGAAGTGGAGAGTTTAGATTTAGTATTTGTCTTAAAATATCTTCTAAGGTATCACTTGGGATATGTGGGTTTATTTTTTTTAGGCTTTGAAAAAATCTATTTTCTAAAATAACAGAACTATAATCACTTCTTTCAGCATTTATTCCCTCACAAGAAATATCTACGCCATTTTGATACTCATACTCTAGTTCATGTTGAAATATCTCTATAACCGCTTTTTCTAAGTTATCTTCATAAAAGTTATTCATTTTCACTCCAAATAGGATTTTGTTGCCAGTTTTCTATAAAACCCATACTTTCTAGTTTTACTTTTGGGTATTTTTTTATCAAGTTTTTGATTTTTGTTTTAAAATCAACTTCATCTTCACCGATACAAGTCAATAAATACTCTATTACACTTAATGCAAAAAATACTTTATTTTTACTCTCTTTTATATTCTCAAAAGATTCTAAACCTCTTGGTACTTCAAAACTAACTCCTAAAGTTCTATTCCAAAGTCTGCTATGATGAGCACAAATATTTCTAACACCTGATAGGGCATGAAACCATTTATAAAAAACTACTTTATTTATACCATGTATATTTTGTATTACTTGGTTTTGTTCTTCCTCTTTTAGTATCATAAAAAATTTTGATAAACTCCCAAAAGAGATAATCTCAACAACACTCCAAATAGGTAAATCCACTGAATTGTATTTTTTCTTGAAGTGTTTTATAAAAAACTCTTTTGAACGAGTTTTTTCTTTTAGTATATCATCTTGGAGTTCTTGGAATTTATCTGTTTTATTTTCTCTAAAATTTTCAAGTTTTAAGTAGCCAAAAGCATCATATTTTAAAGAGTGAAAATAAGCAATTTGAGTTCTAAAATATATCTCTATACTCTCAACAGCTTCAAATATTATTTTTCTTAACTCTGCATCAAAATAGTAACTAGATAAAATATTTTCAAAAGAAGTATTAGGTAAAAATATATTTTCATTTTCACTATTTTTTGGATACTGAAAAGGTAAAAAATAAGCACTAAGTCTATAGTAATTTATATGTTTTAGTTTTGATAATACAAAAGAATCATTTGAGATAATAAGTTTTCGTTGTTTTAAAATACCTAATTGTTCTTCAAAAGTTTTATGTTTTTTTTGATATGCATTTTCTTGATTTTTGATGTTTTGTAGTTGGTCTTTGAAGTCTATCATAAAGAAAACCCTCTCTTTGGCACATTGTTAAGAGGTGGAGGGGGTGTGTTAGCGAAAGTATAACTAAGATTTTCTTTAACATTAGTTAAATAAAGGTAAATATTTATCATACTAAACTCTAATCTCCCCACTCATAAGTTTTGGTAAAAGTGTATCTCTTTGTTGTTTTAGGGTTTGGTTTTGTTCTTTATTTAATTTTATTTGCTCAAAAATAGGCTCTACTGTTTTTTCAAACTTTTCCATGATAATACCATTATTAGGTAATGTCATTTTTACATTTGAAACAGAATCAAATGTAATTTGAGGGAATGTACCAGACCTACTTTCTGCAATTGTATTAAACTGTTCAATCGTTGAATCTAATGTTAAATAAATATATAGACAGTTATATCCTATTTTTTCATTTCTTTTTATAACCATAAATTTAGTTGAAACTACATAATCGTCTACATCGATATCAACTCTTGCAAATCTTCTATTTTTAGGTCTAATCTCACTATATAAAATATCACCTTTCTTTATTGCTTTTTTTGCTTGCCCCGGTAAATTATCAGGATTTTTGTAATCTTTATGTAAAAATTCTCCATTTAAAACATCACCAGTATTTACAAAAACAACCTCTTTATGTTCTTTTAATTTAAATCTTCGTGATATATTTTCAGAAATTTCAGAAATTTTCATTACTTCCCAATCAATAGGAATTTCTCCTAATACACTTGATTTCATTTCTCCATCATTATCTTTGTATGGTTTGCCTTGTTCATTTGGGAAATTGAAGTTTTCAAACCACTCTTTGAAAAGTGTTGTTGCCATATCTTCTAGGGTTTGGTTCATTTGATTGTTTAGTTCTATCTTATCATCAAAGGCAGATAAAATATCAGCTATTCTTTTTTGTTCGTTTATATCTGATGGATATTGAATTAAATGTTTTTTTAATATTTCTGGTTTAAAAGATGGATATGTTGATGTACTTGTTTGTGCAACAGCCATTAAATAATTTGTAATTTTATTCTGTGATAAAAAATAATAACAAAACTTTGAATTTAACAAGTTTTTTATAGTTGTTATTGTTACAAAACCTGTTGAAACTATTAAATTTTTTTTTACATTTTTTAAATACCCAAAATGTTCTAAATTTGGTCTTACTGTTGAGATTACAATATCATCTTCTTCAACAATCCTTTTAGCTCTACTTGGAGCTTCTGAAATTTTATAAAGTACAGGTTCTTCAAAAATATTATTTGTTACAGATGATGTATCTAAATATTCAATCAAATTTAATTGAGAATTATTTTTTAATGTTTCTTTATTAAAAAAAGCTAATAAATCTAACTCTTTTTCTTCCCACCCTTGAGGTAAAACATTACTCACTTCGCCACCTCATAGTATGTACTTCTTCCATTTCCACATCTTACAATTTGTTTAGTTTCAATCATTTGATTAAATATCTCTTTAATTTTTGTCTCTTTTATATCTAATATTTCTAAAGCTTGTTTTTTTGTGATTTTTCCATTTTGATTGATATATTCTAAAATTATTCGGTCGTAATCGGTCGTAATCGGTCGTTTTCGGTCGTTTTCCGGCGCTATTCCGGTGGCACCTAATATATTTTCGTCCATTTGTTCAATAATCGGTCGGAAAAACTCTACATCTACAAAGTCATTTTTTTCATCTATGATTGGCTCTTTTAGTTCGTATTCTAAGCAGATGTTTTTTATTCTTTTGATTCCACTTCCCCACTGTTCGATTAGACCTAGTTCTTTAAAAATATTTGCTATTACTTTATTTCTTGTTTCACTTCGACCGTTTTGTATATCTTCTTTTGTGATGGTATTTGGAAAACTTCCAGGGCTTACTATATTTACTATATCATCGTAAATACCTACTTTTATATCTCTTCCACTATTTACATAATCCCTATGAATGAGTGCATTTATCAAAGCTTCTCTTAGTGCAACTAGAGGTATTTCGTAAGTATCTGTTCTATATAGTCCTTTTATCTCACCTCTTAAATTGATATGGTTTAGTATAAAATTTTGAGTATTTTCAAGGGTAGTAAATATATCACTTTGATACTCTTTTTTATCTATAAATAAATCCATAGTAACACCTTTAAATCTTGCACATTTTACAATTGTATGTGGAAGTTTTCCAAGTATTATCAACAAGGCATTTGTTGGATATGTTTTTGATGCTTCTTTTTTTATTAGTTTTAGGTTTTCTAGTTTTTTTTCATCTAGTTTTTTACCTACACTTTCAAATCTTTCATAAAGAGTTTTTAGGTCTAAATCTTCATAATCAAAATCGTGATTTATCTCTTCATCAAAACTAATATTTCTTTTTTGTCTTTCTAGTTCTATGATATTTTCAAAACCAGCTTTTCTATTTGTAGCACCTATTCGGATGTAAGTACCTTCATTTTTACCTTCACTTTTTAAATAATACGGAAGAAGATTTCCTCTAAATACTTCTATTACTAAAAGAAGTTTATTATCACTATTTAAAGTGTAGATTTCAGGTATGATATTTGGCGAACAACTATCATAAATGATAGAAGAAACTTTATCTTGAAGCTCAAAGATATTTTCTTCATCGATTCCTACAATATTTTTATCATCATCAATTCCAATGATAAGTTTTCCACCACTTGTATTAGAAAAAGCGATGATACTTCTTGCTATATTTTTATTTGTAGGTAAGTTTAGTTTAAACTCCAAAGTTTTACTCTCACCTTTTAAAATTAAATCATTTAAGTTCATAACCTAAACCTTTTAAATTTTCTTTGATTTGTTGCTCTAATATATTTGATTTTTCAAACTGCTCTTTTAACTGTTGTGATAATGTTGTCATTTTTTCTTCAAATGAAACTCCGTCATCTATCTCAGTTTCGATTCCCACATATCGACCAGGAGTTAGCACAAAATCGTGTGATTTTATCTCTTGAAGATTTGCTTTTTTACAAAAGCCTTTTATATCTTCATATTTTCCATCTATATTTCTATATGCGTGATATGTATCTGCTATGCTTTTTATCTCATCTACACTTAGTTCTCTGTGTTTTCTAGTTACCATAGTTCCAAGATTTCTAGCATCAATAAAAAGTGTTTCATTCTTTCTATCTCTATATTTTTCGTGAGATTTATTTTGAGCTAAAATCCAAAGACAAACGGGAATACCAGTAGAATAAAACAGCTTATCAGGAAGTGCCACGATTGCATCTATCTTGTCATCTTCAATCATGGCTTTTCTAATATTTCCCTCGTTTGAAGTGTTTGAGCTTAGACTTCCATTTGCTAAAACAACACCACCAAAACCTGCACGTGAGCCTAAGTGAGTTAAGATATGAGATAACCAAGCGTAGTTTGCATTTCCAACTGGTGGGATTCCCCATTGCCATCTGCTATCTTCTTTTAGTCGCTCACCTCCCCAATCAGAGATATTAAAAGGTGGATTTGCCATAGCAAAATCTGCTTTTAGATTTTTGTGTTGGTCTGAGTGAAAAGTATCTGCATGGTGAGAACCTAAGTTTCCATCAAGTCCACGAATAGCTAAGTTCATCTTACAAAGTCGCCAAGTTGTTGGATTGCTTTCTTGTCCATAAATAGAAATATCAAGTAAACTTTGAGCGTGTTCTTCTATAAATTTTCCAGATTGAATAAACATCCCACCACTTCCACAAGCTGGGTCATAAACTCTTCCACTGTATGGCTCTATCATTTCAACTATTGTTTTTACTACAGATGTTGGTGTATAAAATTCTCCACCTGTTATATCTGCAAATTCATTTAAAAAGTATTCATATACTCTTCCCATAAGGTCTTTTTCATGGTGGTATTTTGCTGATAAATCAGATATTAAGTCTATTAATTCACCAAGTTTTGTTTTATCTAAATCAGGTTTTGCGTATCTTTTATCAAGTACACCTTTTAGTGAGTCATTCTCTTTTTCTATGTGAAGAAGTGCAGTATCTACTATTTTTCCAATTTCTGGATTTCTTGCATTGTCCCTTAGTATTTGCCATCTTGAATCTTTTGGAACCCAAAAGATATTTTGCATAGTGTATTCGTCTTTGTCTTCTTCAAAACCATCACCCTCTTTTAGAAGTTCTTCATATCGTGTGTTAAATTTATCTGAGATGTATTTTAGAAAAATAAGACCTAAAACAACATGTTTGTACTCTCCTGCATCCATATTGTTTCTTAGCTTATCAGCCATTTTAAAAAGTTCTTTTTCGAATCCTACGTTTGCAGTAGTTGTCATAGAGTTGTATCCTAAAGTATATAAGTTATATTAAATAATTATTTTATCTAAAAGATACCTACTTTTAAATAAATTATAAGATGATAATTTATCTAAAAGTTAAGAGAGTTTAGGCTTAAGCCAATAAAAAATTAGTCCCCACAATCACAGATATTACACCTGCTACTGTAAATACTCTTTTTATATTTTCTTGTGAGTTTAGTAAGTTTTTATTGATATATAAAATAAATGCACCAAATGCTAGAAAAATAATCATAACTCCCAAAGTAAATGCTAAAACCATAGTAAAATCAACACTAGCACTTTCTACAAGTCCTAGCGTAACCAACATTCCTCTTACTCCACCTATCCCCATAAGTGTTCCTATTGCAAATGCTGAACTTACATCTTTATTTGTATGAGTATGGGCTTTCCCAAAATAAATATGTATATGCTCTTTTCCATCATGAATGTGTTTTGATAGATTTATTCTATTTGTAAAAACCAAAAATAGTAGATATATCCCCATTCCTAAAATCACTGATGCTGAAATAACATCTCCATAAGCCAAAATCTCATCTGATATTTTATAAGTTTCAAGTATTTTTGCAAAGATAAAAAGTGATATTCCATGACCTATTGCAAACATAGTTGTAATTAGCATAGTTTTTCTTTTGTTTTTTCCTATTGAAAAATCTGCAATTGCTGTTAAATGGTCAGCTCCAAAAGCATGTAAAATTCCATACCAAAAGATAAGAACGAACCTATTGAGCCTGACAATAAAACCAAAGCTGAAAAACAAGAGCAACAGATAGTCAAAAAGATGCTGGATTCGCATTGGGATATAATTGGTAATG
>JAHIWE010000148.1 GCA_018816105.1 bacterium
AATGAACAATTTTTTTATTTAATTTATTTTTATAAAGTGAATTCTTAATTTAATTATTTGAAGAAAAAAATCGTTAAACTAAATTTAATTAAAATAATACTAAAAATTTATAGCCCAAATGTAGCAAATTTAAAACTCACACATTATTGTATAGTATGATTTTGATATTAAAATAAAAAGCTTATGATGTTAAAGCCTTAATATTAAAAATGTATATAAATGACACTTTATTGTCACTTTTAAAATTAAAAACAGACTATTTTTGTAGAATGGTAATAATTAAAATAATAGGAATATATAATGAAATATGTTGGAGCTCATGTAAGTGCAAGTGGTGGAGTTTATAATGCGCCAATAAATGCAATGGCTATTGGTGCAAAGGCTTTTGCTTTATTTGTAAAAAATCAAAGACAATGGACAGCAAAAGATTTAGATGTTAAAACAATAGACAAATGGTTTAAAGAATTAGAAAAATCAGGAATTCAAACAAAACATATCTTACCTCACGATTCTTATTTGATAAATTTAGGACATCCGGAACTTGAAGCTAGAGAAAAATCTCTTAATGGATTTATTCACGAAATTCAAAGATGTGAAATACTTAAACTTGATAGATTAAATTTTCATCCAGGTAGCCACCTTAGAAAAATAAGTGAAGATGAGTGTTTAGATAATATTGCAGTTTCTATGAATAAAGCACTTGATCTTACAAGTGGTGTAAAGCTAGTTATTGAAAATACAGCTGGTCAAGGAAGTAATCTTGGATATAAATTTGAACATTTAGCTTATATTATTGATAAAATTGAAGATAAAAGCAGAGTTGGTGTTTGTATTGATACTTGTCATATGTTCACAGCTGGTTATGATATACGAACACGTGAAGCTTATGATAATACGTGGAATGAGTTTGACCAAATTGTAGGTCGTCAATATCTTATGGGAATGCATATAAATGACTCGAAGCCAGAGCTAGGAAGCAGGGTTGATAGACACGATTCTTTGGGAGTTGGAAAAATTGGTTGGGATGCTTTTAAATTTATAATGAATGATGATAGAATGGATGATATTCCACTTGTATTAGAAACTATAAATGAAGAGATTTGGGCGCAAGAGATTCAAGCACTTTATGATTTAGTTGAAAAATAATTATCTTCTTTTTAGCTTTTGATACTGTAATATAAAAGTAAACTTTACTTTTATATTATAGATTTTGAGTAATTAATGGAATCTTCTAAATTATCAAATTTTTTTAAATTATTATCATCAAACTCAAAATTTGCTTTTATTAGTTTTTTTATAATTCTCTTATTTAATCCAGAAAAAATCAGTTTTTTATTTTTGCTTTCAAAAGTATTAACTATTGATTTAAGTGCTACCATTGCCGTCATATCTATCATACTTACATTTTGCATATTTAAAATCACTACACTTGTATTCTCTTTAGTATTTAAAAGGGTTTTTAATGCATTTTGGGCAGCTCCAAAAAACATTGGGCCATTAATATCGTAAATAGAAATATCCTCAGGAATATCTGGATGAATTGAAAGTTTTGTATTTACAAGTTCAATTGAGTATAAATCAATAGTTCTTTTAATAAATAAGATTGAAGCTAGTCCAATTCCAACAGCCACAGCAATTTGCATATCTAATAATACAGTTAAAATAAAACAAGTTAAAAGTACATATATATCGTTTTTAGGAGCGATTTTTAGTATATTTATAAAGTGTTTAACTTCAGACATATTCCAAGCAACAATAAAAAGTAAAGCAGAAAGTGAAGCCATTGGTAAATATGATAAATAGGGTGCTAAAAACATTATTGATACTAAAATAAATAAAGAGTGAATAATTGAAGAAACTATTGATGTGGCACCTGATTTTATATTTACAACAGTTCTAGCAATCGCAGCAGTTGCAGGAATTCCTCCAAAAAATGGAACAATAATATTTGTAATTCCTTGTCCTATTAACTCTTTATTTGGATCTGTTTTATTTCCCGTCATCCCATCACTAATAACTGCACATAAAAGTGATTCTAATGCTCCCAGAATTGCAATTGCAATACTATGGGGAAGAAGTTTATACAATAAATCTAAGTTAATCTCTTGGGTATTAAGATATTTCCATGGTAACTCAAATTGTAAAGGAATTGGAGGAATTCCGTTTCCTTGTAATTCACCTATTTGATATTGAAAAGTTGAAGCAATTGTTGCTATTTCTACATGTGGAATATAGATATTTATAAACGCTACAATTATTGTGCTAAAACTAAGAGCTATTAATGCAGCTGGAATTTTACTTTTTGTTTTTTGCCATAAGATTAGTAAAAATAAAGTAAATAAACCAACTGCAAATTCTTGAGTTTTAAAAGTATGAAAAGAGCTAAAAATCAAATAAATCTTTTCTAAATAGTGACCATTGAAATTTTCAATTGTTAAACCAAAGAAATCTTTTATTTGAAAAGTAGCAATCACAACGGCAATTCCAGAGGTAAATCCAACGGTTACTGGATATGGAATCAATTCTATTAACGTTCCTAGTTTTAAAACACCAATTAGTATTAAAATGATTCCTGATAATAAACCACAAATCAACAATCCAGAAACTCCAAATTCCTGAACAATTGGGATTAAAATCACAACAAAAGCAGCAGTTGGACCTGAAATATTTATTTTACTACTTCCAAATAGTGCTGCTATTATTCCTGCAATTATTGCAGTGTAAAGTCCCAGTTGTGGTGGAACTCCTGTTGCAATTGCAAGAGCCATTGATAAAGGAAGAGCTACAATACCTACTGTTAGACCAGCTAGAATATTATTTTTCATTTTTTTCTCATTTTGGATTTTCTTGTGGTATTAACTTTATATTTTGAGTTTTTGAGTTGTTTGATCATTGATGATGAGATTTTATACATAGTAATAATATTTTCTTTTAAAAGAGTATTTCTCTCATTGTTTCTTGCAGACTCATAATAAGACAATAGTTTTAAATAATCAAAATCTTTTAAAAAAGTGTAGTAAGTAGTTGATTTATTTTCTTCTAAAATCCATTCACTAAGTAGTGATAAAACTATTTGTTCAGGAATCCAAACATCACCTTCTACTAATTTAGTTTCGATTTGTTTTACAATTGTATTGTAATAAAAAACTAAAGCTTGATTATTTGGAAAAATTTTATTATTTTTATGTTTTATTTGTTCATAAGATACAAAAGCTTTTAGTTCATAAGCATTTATTGTTTTGTTTGTAAGTGCAGAGTTTAGTTTGTAAATATTCTCTTCGATTTCTTTATTATATTGTTCATATCCTAAATCAATTTTATAGGTTTCATTTTTTACATTTTCTAAAAGTTCTTGAATTACAGTTTTGATATAAATAAGTAAAGCGTCAGTTTTAACATCTCGTAGGAGTTTTATTTTTATTTGTGGATTTAAATTCATGTGAATCCTAGGTTTCAATATGAGATGTATTCTAAATCAAATATACTTAATATTGAATTAAGTTCAATTTATTATTTAGAATTCATTTTTACTTTTAATGTAAATTAAAATATAATCTCATAAAAATTTGGATTCCAATGAAAAATAAAATAAATGATGAGTTAAATAAAGTAAAAAAAGATTTATATTTAAAAGCAGCAGCGCAATATTTTGATAAAAGTGGTTTCAAAAATTTTAAAATTTCCCAATTAGCAATTGAGTTAGAAACATCTGTTGGAACTATTTATAATCTTTTTGTCTCTAAAGAAAACCTATATTTAGAGTATCTTATTTTAAAACTTCAAAACTTTTTGGATACTTTAAAACAAAAAGAAACCCAAAATCCAAAAGAAAATCTAGAATTATACCTTTCACGTAAATATGAGATATTTATACAAATTGATAATAACACAGATGATACTATTACAAATGATCCATATTTTTTTCATAAGTTAGATATTTCAAATCATCCAATTGTAGATGAAATATATGAATATTTAATAAGGCAGTTTAAGCTTTTGTATCCAAATAAAGATTTGAATTATAAACATATATCAACACTATTTAAAAAATTATCAGATGGATTTATAGAGAGTTATTTAATAGAAAAATATGATACGAAAAATATAGTAAGTGATACAATAGAACTTTTTCTCTATGGATTAGAAAAAAAGTTCTAAGTTTTTAAATTAGGGTGAATTAAATTTTATAAACTTTAAAAGTTAAATCTTCTTTATTCTCTTTAATTTTAGCTTCCCAATAATCAACTTTCTTTTGATCTTTAGGTTGTGAGAATAGTCCTTGTTTATTTATATTAACTAGCATTTTTTGAGCAGTAATGACACCTTTTTGTGCTGCAAATTCAACTAGTTCTACACCTTTTTGATGATCAACTTTTGTATTTATACCTTGTAGATAAAATCTTGCAAGTTGATATGCTGCATTTGGATCAACATGGCTTGATTCTTCAAGTAATTCAAATGATTTATCTATGTTTTTCTCAACTCCATCACCTTTATAATATAAAAATGCTAATGCTAAATTTGAATAAAGATTATCATTTTCTTTTGAAAGATTAAGATATTTTATAGCATCTTTGTACTCTTTTCTATCAGCATGGTATGTACCCATTCTAAGTTGTGCATAAGAGTTGTTAGTTTTTAATAGTTTTTTGTAACAAGTTAGTTTTGAATCTAAACTCTCTATTTTTTGACAAAGATTAGCTTCTTCAAGACTTGCTAAATTTTTATCTTCAAACTGAAGAAATGATGGCATCGAAAATGATGGCATTTTTAAAGAACATCCAGCAAAAATAAAAGTTGCCAGAACTAAAGGGATTGTTTTTTTTAACATTTAATTTCCATATATTTTTTTTATAAAGTTACTTGATTTATCTTCATATAATTCATTCCAATAAACACTTTTTTCTAAATCAGTGTCTGTTATATCAGCGTTACTATACATTCTAGATAATTCATATTGTGCTTCTTTTACGTTATTCTCAGCTGCATAATTAAGAAGTTTTAAGGCTTTTTTATTATCTTCTTTTGCTAAGTAGTGAAAAGATAGTTTATAAGCTGCAATTGGGTCCACATCTTTTACTTCATCAAGTAGTTTAATAACAGTTTCTTCACTTCTTTGTACACCTAAGCCATTATTATATAATTCGGCTAACAAAGAATTAACATAGAAATTTCCTCGTTGTTTAGCTACTAAATATCTTTGGAAAGCCTCTTCATAATTTCCATTTAATTGAGCATTTAATCCAAGTCTTAATTGAGCAAAAGTATTTTTATATGATATTAAATCATAACAGTCCATTTCAAACTTTTTATTTGGATTTTTACACCCATCTGCTATTGCTAATTCATTTGGTAAAACTTTTAATGCTTCACTGTGATCTGCACAAGCACTTAATAAAAATATACTAAGAGTTGCAGTTATAAAAGAAGAAGTAACAAGTTTAAACATTGGAATCCTTTTTAATTTACTTTAAAATTTACTTATTCTAGCAAGTTTTTTATTCATAAGTAGTTAAGACTTATTCAAGTATTATATTATTTTTAATGGGAGTTAAGATGATTTTTATAGGACTATTTTTATTTATTGCATTTATTGTAATTGCATTAAATCTTTATAATCAATCTAATTTGAGTAAGATTGAAGAGTATCTTCAAAAAAACAATTGCCAAAATATAATATATTCAAAAGGTTCCTATAAAGCCTTATGTGAAGATTATTTTATAGTTGTAGAAAATAGTTTTACTGTTGATATTGATAAAAACTCAAAGCTTATAAATTATACAGATATCAAAAATTTAGAAGTGAATAAGTTAGATATTCTTGTTAATGGTAATTATAAAATCAAATTTAAAACCGAAAAGAATTTAGATTTATTTTTTAATAATTTAGAAAAAAAATTAAGTAAATAGGATTATAAAAGAAGAATGAAAGAAGTTATTAATTTTATAAAAGCACAAAATGTAGAATCAACGAATTTTTTTGCACAGTTAAAATGTTCAGCAGAAGAAGCAAAAATCTTACAATATCTTTCAAAAGAGTATGTAAATGGTAGAGATACTCTAGGAGTAATTGACGTTTTAGGTGCGTTCTACGATTTAAAAAACTATAAGCATTTAGAAAAACTCGATTTAATCAAATCACTTTTAGAGTTTGGATGGCTTGTTCAAGTATCATTTGACCAGGTAAAACTTAGTGAAGTATCAAAACTTGAGCTTATAAATTCAAGTGTTTCACTTTCAAGTGCTTATTTAAAAATGCTTGAAAATGGTAGCAATGATTTTGTTTTACCTGAAATCAAAAATTATTCTGACCACTTAGAATATCTTCAAGATCAATTTTTTAGAATAGATCTAGCACAGCAATTAAATGTAGTAAGAAAAAACTTTGATGTAAATAGTCCTAGTTCAAATAGATTAAAATCAAAACTAATTTTATTGGAAAATAGAATTAAAGAAAGAATAAAAGTTACAAGTAATTCTATTATGCTTGAAGATTTTTTCAAAGACAATGATCTAAATGAACAAGAACAAACACTTTTCTTAGCTCTTTTAAAAGAGGAGTATTCAGGTGGTGATGGTAGTTTAAGAGATATGAATTCTTTAATTGAACTAATCTCAAGTGATGATTATGAAAAAATCAAATATAGAAGTTTATTAGAAGAAAGCTCAACTCTTGTATCAAAATCATTAATTGATTATGATGAGGTTTTAACTCCATTTGGAGGAATTAATAGAAATTTCTATATTCCAGATGAAGTTTTATATAAGATTTCACATCCAACAAAAAAATCTACAAATGTTGGAAAAATTAAACTTGATACAATTATCAAAGAGCAAGAAATGTTTGAATTAATTTCAACAACAAAAAGCTTAGATGATGTTGTTTTAAATGATAAAACAAAAGAGACCTTAGATGCCCTATTAAAGCAAGTTGATAAAAATGTAATTAATAGACTTAAACAATGGGGGATTAAAGATAAAAAAAGAGGAATAGAAGCTAAGATAATTTTTTATGGAGTTGCTGGAACTGGTAAAACTTTAACTGCACTTGCACTTGCTAGATCTCTTAAAAAAGAGGTTCTAAGTTTTGATTGTTCAAAAATTTTATCTATGTATATAGGTGAAAGTGAAAAAAACGTAAGAAGTATCTTTGATAAATACTATGAATTACGAACTCAAACAAAATCTGAGCCTGTATTGTTACTAAATGAAGCAGATCAATTTTTAAGTGCACGAGCTTCTGGAGGAGTTAGTAGTAGTGATAAAATGCATAATCAAATGCAAAATATCTTTTTAGAACAAATTGAAAGATTCGATGGAATTTTAATAGCAACTACAAATTTACTTGAAAATCTTGATAAAGCCTTTTCTAGAAGATTTAATTATAAAATTGAATTTGTAAAACCAAACAAAGCTCAAAGATTAGATCTTTGGAAAAAACTTCTTCCTTCAACTCTTCCTCTTGATAAAGATTTTGATATTGAAGAGTTGGCAAAATATGAATTAACAGGTGGGCAAATAGAGCTTGTGATTAAAAATACAGCATATAAAATAGCTGTTAGTGATGAGCCAATTTTTAAAGTTGAGAACTTTAAAGAGCAAATTACAAAAGAACAAAAAGGTCAATTTGACAGCGAAAATAAAGTAGGGTTTTTCTAAACCCACTTTATGAACTCCAACTTCATAAAAATATCACAAATATCTCATCTTTAAAAAGTATAATTAGTTATAAAAATTAATAATTTTTTAAGAAATTAATAAATATTGCTTTTAATTTAAAAAACTTTTACTAAAGATTTTATGTTTCTTTTTGTACCAATTTATCTTTTATCCTTAGAAAAACATTAAATTATAAGCTAATTTTTATTAGGTTACAATATTATTCTTAATTATTATATAAGTGGCTATTTATCACAAATTTAGTATTGTATTTGTAGATTAAAACTTTTAGCTTTAAGAAGGACAGACTTAATGACACACATGGAATTTGCACATCCCTATTTTGGTGCATTTGTTATGTTTATAGTAACATTTGGCGCTTTTGGTGCAACTGTATGGTTAGCACGGTATATAAGTAGAAAAATTGCAAGACTTGATACTGAAAAATTAAAAACAACTCTTTATGAGTGTGGGCCAGAAGTTACAAAACAACCAAACAGAATATCAACACAGTTTTATTTAACAGCCTTATTGTTTATCTTATTTGATGTAGAGATTATATTTATGTTTCCTTGGGCAATCAACTTTAAACTACTTGGATGGTTTGGTTTTGTTGAGATGATTCTATTCTTTACACTTTTAGCAATTGGCTTTTTATACGCATGGAAAAAAGGAGCACTTGAGTGGCACAGCATAAAATAAACTATTTACAAGATAATGGTGCAGCCATTAAATTAACTACGATTGATAAGTTAGTTAATTTTGGAAGATCTAACTCTTTATGGCCAATGACTTATGGATTAGCATGTTGTGCTATTGAAATGATGGCAACAGGAGCTTCAAGATATGACTTTGATAGATTCGGAACAATCTTTAGAGCAAGTCCTAGACAATCAGATGTTTTAATAATTGCAGGAACTTTAACAAAAAAACATGCGGAGTTTATGAGAAGATTATATGATCAAATGCCAGATCCAAAATGGGTAATTTCAATGGGATCATGTGCAAATACAGGTGGAATGTTTAACACTTATGCAACTGTTCAAGGTGCAGATAGAATTATTCCAGTTGATATTTATCTTCCAGGATGTGCACCAAGACCTGAAACACTTCAATACGCACTTATGACACTTCAACAAAAAATCAGAAAAGAATCAATCTTTAGAGCTATTAAGAAAAAGAGGTTAGTATAATGAGAAAATATACTCCAAAAGATAATGTTCAAAGACAAGCATACTTTTCTGATAGATTTTTTGTATCACCGCCAGTTCCTAGATTTCCTATAGATTCAGATGAAATCTTTTCTAAAGATTTTGAAGAAATTAATTATAGTATTAACGTTCAAGAAGCTTATATAGAACATACTCATTTAGTAATTGTTATTGATAAAAGCTTTTTACTTTCATGTGTAAAACTTTTAAAAGAAAAATTAGAGTATGACATGTTAATGGAATTATCGGCAATTGATTATTTATCAGCACGAGATGGTTATGAAATTTTCTATGAATTTTTATCATTATCTAAACATAAAAGACTAAGACTAAAATGCTTTTTACAAAAAGATGAAAGTATTCCTTCTTTAACTTCTTTATTCAAGTCAGCAAATTGGTCTGAGAGAGAAATGTATGATATGTTAGGTGTAAAAGTAACAAATCACTTTAATCTAAAAAGACTTATTATGCCTGATGATTGGTATGATCATCCATTAAGAAAAACATATCCTCTTCAAGGGGATGAGGCAGCTTCATGGTATGAAGTTGACAAAATCTTTGGAAAAGAAGCTCGTGATATAATAGGCCCTGAACAAAGAGATCCAGCAGCAATTGATAGATATGATACAACAAGATTTGCAAGACTTGGACATGAAGTTCCTCACGGAATGGATATTTCTCAATTTGAACCAGAAACTAGCATTTCTTATCAAGAAGAAGATACTTCAAAAATAATGAAAAAATTAAAACCTGAAGAATCAGTTGTTTTAAAAAGAAGAAGGTAGAAAATATGCAACAACCAAATAGATTAAAACCTTTTTTTGAGAATATTCACTTTGAGCGTGATGATAATACGATGATGGTGAACTTTGGACCACAACATCCATCTGCTCACGGTCAGTTAAGACTTATCTTAGAACTTCAAGGTGAAGAAGTTGTAAAATCAAGACCAATGATTGGATACCTTCACAGAGGTATGGAAAAAATGGCTGAGAATATGATTTATAATGAATTCTTACCAACAACAGATAGAATGGATTATATTGCTGCTACATCAAATAACTATGGTTATGCCCTAGCAATTGAAAAACTTCTAGGAATAGAAGCTCCAAGGCGAGCTGAAGTTATAAGAACAATGCTTTTAGAGTTAAATAGAATCACATCTCACTTATTTTGGTTAGCAACTCATGCACTTGATGTTGGAGCTATGTCTATGTTTCTTTATTGCTTTAGAGAAAGAGAATATGCAATGGACTTAATAGAAGACTATTGTGGAGCTAGACTTACTCACAGTGCTGTAAGAATTGGTGGAGTTCCTTTAGATTTACCATCAAATTGGATTGATGATTGTATGAGTTTCTTAGATGTATTAGAGCAAGAACTTAAAACATACGAAGGGCTTTTAACAGAAAATAGAATCTGGAAAATGAGACTTGAAAATATTGGAGTTATAACTCCAGAAATGGCAAAAAGCTGGGGATGCTCTGGAATTGTATTAAGAGGATCTGGAATTAAATGGGATTTAAGAAAAGAGATGCCTTATGGTCTTTATTCTGAACTTGATTTTGATGTTCCAATTTCATATACAAATGACTCTTATGGAAGATATAAAATCTGTATCCAAGAGATGAAAGAATCTTCAAAAATATTAAAACAATTAGTTCCTATGTATAAGGAGTCTGATTCACAATTAATAGCACATTCACCAAACTATATATCAGCTCCAAAAGAGCAAATTATGACTCAAAACTACTCTTTAATGCAACACTTTGTTCTTGTAACTCAAGGAATGAGACCGCCTGTTGGAGAAGTTTATGTGGCAACTGAATCACCAAAAGGTGAGTTGGGATATTTTGTTGTAAGTGATGGAAGCCCTTATGCTTATAGAATGAAACTTAGAACTCCTAGTTTCCAACATACTGCAATTTTAGAAGAGTTATTAGTTGGATTACAATTAGCCGATGTTGTTACAGTTATTGGTAACTTAAACATTGTATTTGGCGAGATTGACAGGTGAGAAGCGTGAAAAAAATAAACTGCTTTAGTTTTTTAGCTTCGAAAGCGAAATGCTTGGAACGAAGTGTAGCCATGAAGGATGGGAAATTATGAAAAGATTTGATTTAAGACATTTAAAGAACGACTTCTATGACAGAATGTTAGAACTCCTCGATAAACAAATTGCAGCAGAAGAAGTAGCAATTATTATTTTTGAGATTGGAGATTTTGATAATATTCAAAAATCTGCTGATGTTATTTATGAAGCTGGATATACACTTATGAATTCTATAAAATTTACTGAAGTAGATTGGACTTTAGTTGTTAAAAAAGTAAAACCAGAACCAAAGGTTGTGGAAGAATCAGCTGAGGTAAAAAGTGATGACTAAAAGAGAACTTATTGCAAAATGTGATTTTATAATATCTATTGGTTCAATGTTGGCTGATAATAAAGAAGATATTAGAAATAGTATTATTGAATCAATTGCAAAAACAAATGCAAAATTCACATATATGCATCCAATTGATAATATAGATTTAAAACTTTATTACACGCAATTTATAAAATATGAAGTTGGAAGTGAAGAGGGTATTTGTGCTTTATTATTGGATACTTTTGTTAAAGAGTGTGATGAGAAAACAAGAAAATTTATTAGTGATTTAGATTTAGGTTATATCTCTGCTGAAAGCTCTGCTGGTGAAGAAGAGTTTGAAGAAGCATATGAAAACTATAAAGAAGCGAAAAACAAACTATTGATAATTGGTGATGATTTTGTAGAGCATGAAAAAATAGAAAATATTATCAAATTATTAGCTCTAATAAAAAAACATACAAACTTTGAATTAATTGTTCTAAATGAAGATTTAGAAAACAAAATAAATTCATGTACAAATTTTGATTTAGAAGAGATTGAAGAGTTAAAATCTTTTAATGGAACTTTAGTTTATAAGCTTATTGATGAAAATCAAAGTGATGAATTAATCGCTAGTAAAACATTTGCAAATATTGCAAAAGTAGCAAATGGTGATGAAATTTATATAAATTCTAAAGATGAGAAAATTAAAAGAACTTTAAAAGTTGATGAAACACTAAATGGAACAATTGCCATTTTAAAAGTTAAAAATTCTGATGATATTTTTAATGGGTATAGATATAAACAAGTAAAGATTGAAAAGGTTGAAGCATAATGAGTGATATGATTACACTAACAATTGATGGTAAAACTGTTGAAGCAAAAGAGGGTGAGTCAATATTAAATGTGGCACGTGCAAATGATGTATTTGTTCCTGCTGTTTGTTATTTGACAAGATGTTCACCAACACTTGCATGTAGATTGTGTTTAGTAGAAGCTGATGGAAAACAAGTATATGGTTGTAATACAAAAGTAAAACCAGATATGCAAATCTCAACTGTTACTGAAAACATCGAGAAAGAAAGACGTGCAATTATGGAAGTTTACGATGTAAACCATCCATTACAGTGTGGTGTTTGTGACCAAAGTGGTGAATGTGAATTACAAAATTACTCTTTATATATGAAAGTTGATTCTCAAAGCTACTCTATAAAAGATATTCACAGACCTACACAACATTGGGGAGTTATGAATTATGACCCCGCTTTATGTATTGTATGTGAAAGATGTGTAACAGTATGCCAAGATATGGTAGGTTCAAATGCACTTAGTACTGTAAAAAGACCATCTGATGCAATTGAGAAAACATTTAAAGATGAAATGCCAAAAGATGCATATGCTATGTGGAATAAACTAAATAAATCACTTATTGGTTATGACGCTGATGCCTGTACAAACTGTGGTGAGTGTATAAGTGCTTGTCCTGTTGGAGCATTAGTTTCTCATGACTTCCAATATACTTCAAACGCTTGGGAACTTAAAAAAATACCAGCAGCTAATCCTCACTCAAGTGACTGTGCTTTTATGTACTATGAAATTAAGCATGAATCAATTGATAAACACGCTACTAAAAAAATCTATAGGGTAACAAATGAGCCTCATTACTCAACTGTAAATGGTTCAGGAAGATTTGCTTATGATTTTGAAAATAAAGTTGAAGCTAAAGATGTTAATGCATTTAAAGCAGCTATTGAAGCATTTAAAAAAGCTAAAAATATTAAATTTAACTCATTTATCACAAATGAAGAAGCTTTAATTTTACAAAAATTAGCTGATTTTGCAGGTGCTAAACTTGTAAATGAAGATGCAAAAAGATACCAAGAATTCTTGAAAAACTACTCTAAAACTTCAGGTAAATCTTTATACTCATCAAAATTATCAGAAGTTCATAACTCAAACTTTGTAATTTCTGTTGGATCTTATTTAAAATCTGATTTACCAAATGCTAGATATGCATTTAATAACTCAGTTATTATGAATAAGGGTGCTGGTTTATATTTTCATCCAATTGTAGATCCTGTTATGGAAAAGATTGGTAAAAAAGGTAAAACAACTGAATTTATCTACCATGATGCTATGGTTGAAGAATCAATCTTATACTTTATTTTATATAAATTTGCAAAAGATTTACCAGCTGAAACGCAAAGCTATATAGATTCATTAAAAGAAACAAGAACAAAAACAGTAACTGAAGTTGTAAAAGAAAATGTTGTTGAAATCGTAGTTGATGAAGCAACAGGTGAAGAAAAAGAAGTTAAAAAAGTTGTTTCTAAAAATGTTTCAAGTGAAGTTTCTTATGAATATATCTCTTTATTAGCTGATTTTGGAAAAGATGAGAATTTCTTAGATTTATTAAATGACATGCTTGCTAAAAAAGATACATTCTCTTTAATGGTAGGAGAGGATTTAATTACTCATCCAAATAGTGAAAATTTAGCAAAACTTTGTGGATTAATAGATAGATGTACTGATTTTAACGTTGTAATAATTCCTACTCAAACAAATACTTTAGGTGTATCTCAAATTTGTACACTATCAAATGAAGTAGATGGATTTAGTGTTGGTTATAACGTAAAAGCAGATTTTCAATTATCAGCTTTAGGTGATGGAAATCTAGATATTCCAGCTCTTAATCAACAAGAAGGAACTTTTACAAATATTGATAAAAAAGTTATTCCTACAAATGCAGCTGTTGGATTTAAAGGTTATACTTTAAATGAAGTTGCAAATGAAGTTTTAAGTGATGATATTGAATATACAATTGAATATACACCAAAACTTCCTGTTAATAAAGGTTATAAAGCAATGGCATTTGATGATTTACCAAATAAATTTGGAAATGATCAAGTTGAATATAGAGGTTATGATTTAATAGAAACAACAATATCTACTCAAAATGATGTAAAAGAGATTAATATTGAAAAAATTACATTAAGTGATGATGAAATTGTTATTTATAAAGCAAATCCAATTAATCAATTTAATGAATTCACCGCAATTGCACATGAATTTGCTGAAAAACTTCAAGATGGAATTTTCTTTTCAAAAGCAGCTTTTGAAAAACTTGAATTACAAAATGGTGATAAGATAAAAGTAAACGCTAATAATCAAGAGTTAGAATTAAATGCCTATGTTGATATTCAAATAGCAGGAGATATTGCTTATGTTTCAACATTTATGAAAAACTCTTTATCAAATAGCTTATTCAATACTTATAGATTTAATAAAGCAAAAGTAGCAAAGGTATAGTATGGAAACAAGTATTATAATAGAAACTATTGTTAAAGTTATAGTTGTTTTAGCAGTGTTTTCAGCACTTGCTGGATTTACAACATATATTGAAAGAAAAGTTCTAGCATTTATGCAAAGAAGACTAGGCCCTACAAATGTTGGGCCTTATGGGTTATTACAAATAGCAGCTGATGGTATTAAGCTATTTACAAAAGAGGATTTTATTCCTGCAAATGCAAATAAACCAATTTTTATGATAGCACCACTTATTACTGCTGCTACTGCATTTATTGCTATGAGTGCTGTTCCATTTTTTCCAGAGTTTGAGATGTTTGGATATACGGTTCGTCCAATTATTTCAGATATTAACGTGGGTGTTTTATTTGTTATGTCTGTTGGGGCTGTTGGACTATATGGGCCATTACTTGGTGGTATGAGTAGTGCTAATAAATGGGCATTACTAGGAGGTGCAAGAACTGCAATTCAACTTTTATCATATGAAGTTGTTTCAGGTCTTTCATTATTAGCTCCACTTATGATGGTTGGATCTTTATCTTTAATTGATATTAATAACTATCAAGCAGGTGGAGTTTCAAACTGGATTGTTTGGTCTCAACCATTAGCATTTTTACTATTTACAATTGCTGGATTTGCTGAAACTAATAGAACTCCATTTGACCTTTTAGAGCATGAAGCTGAATTAGTTGCTGGTTATGCAACTGAGTATTCAGGTATGAGATGGGGTATGTTTTTTATTGGAGAATACGCGAACCTTTTTACAATTTCATTTTTAATTTCACTTATATTCTTAGGTGGATTTGAACCATTATGGTTTATTCCTGGTGGATTAGCAATTGTATTAAAAGTTATGTTTTTGATTTTTATCTTTTTATGGACAAGAGCTTCTTGGCCACATATTAGACCGGATCAATTAATGTGGTTATGTTGGAAAATTTTAATGCCACTTGCAGTACTAAATGTTTTAGTTACTGGTTTTGTGATGATGTTTTAGGAGTTAATGATGGAACTAAATCAATTTAAAAATAGAAATATAAGTGAAGACTATATTACAGTTCAAGAAGACAACTATCCAAAAACAAATTGGGAAACTTTTAAACAAGTTGCTAGCAGATCTGTAAAAGGTGAGCTTTTTGTAGGGCTTAAAATCACTTTTGGAATAATGTATAGAGCACTTTTCAAAGGTGAAATGGCAACAGTTCAATATCCAAAAGAAAAGCTTCCAATTGGCCCAAGATATAGAGCTGTACATAAACTTTTAAGACTTTTAGAGTCAGGTGAAGAGAGATGTATTGGTTGTGGACTTTGTGAAAAAATCTGTATTGCAAACTGTATTAGAATGGAAACTAGAATTGATGAAAATTCTAGAAAAGAAGTTATGGAATATACAATCAATATGGGAAGATGTATTTTTTGTGGATATTGTGCTGAGGTTTGTCCAGAACTTGCTATCGTTCACGGTGGAAGATATGAAAACTCAAGTGAGCAAAGAGCGCATTTCTCTTTAAAAGAAGATATCTTAACAAGTGCAAATGGTCTTGGCGCTCAGTTAGAGTTTGATGGATATGGTTCAGTTTCACCAGATGCTGACAAAAAAATCAAAAAAACACCATTATCATACTAAGGAGATTGAATGTTTGAAATTGTAGCTTTTATTATATTTTCTGTTTTAACTATTAGTATGTTTAGTATTACTGTTTTAACAAATAATGCATTATATGCATTAAGTTCCCTTGCTGCTGGAATGATTTTTATCTCTGCATTTTTCTTTTTATTAAATGCAGATTTTTTAGGAGCTGTACAAATAGTAGTTTATACAGGTGCTGTAATGTCTTTATATGCATTTGGAATGATGTTTTTCGATTCATTAGCAGAAGTTAAAGAGAAAACAAAAAATCCAAGATTAGTATTTTTACTTTCAGGAATGTTATCTTTAATAGTTGTAATTGTATTTATAGCTCCAATAATAGGTCAAGATGTAGAAGCGAATTATCCTGTTCATCCTGAATATGGAAACTCTGTTGATGTTGGATTAGTTTTATTTACAAAATATCTAGTTCCTTTTGAAGTGGCAGCTATTATGCTTTTAGTTGCAATGATTGGTGGAATTGTATTAGCAGGTAAAAAGATGAATGAATCATATTCAGAAATGAAAGAGGATGAAATTGATGAGAAAATTAAGCTTGATGCTTCTAAAAAGGATGATAAATGACACTTAATGCTTATTTAATATTATCTACAATTCTATTTTGTATAGGATTAATAGGTGTTCTAAGAAGAAAAAATGTTTTAATGCTTTTTTTCTCAACAGAAATTATGCTTAATGCTGTAAATGTTGGACTTGCAGCAATTTCTAAATTTCATGGTGATTTATCAGGTCAAATTTTTGCATTTTTTATTATTGCAGTTGCAGCAAGTGAAGTTGCTATTGGTCTTGGATTACTTATTTTATGGTACAAAAGAACAGGTTCTATTAACTTAGATGATATTGCTGTGATGAAAGGGTAATAATGGAAAAATTTGTATATATAGCTCTTTTTGCACCCTTAGTTGGTTCATTAATTGCAGCATTGTTTTCAACGCAGCCAAAAACAGCATTTACAGGATGGTTTACATCTTTTATGTTAGCTGTTTCAATGTATGCATCACTAAACCTATTACATTTTGTTTATACTACAGATTCAATTATTCAAGTAAATTTATTTGATTGGATTGTAATTGGAAGTTTAAATATTCCTTTTGGTTTTGTGGTTGATCAAGTAAGTGTTGTAATGATGACCGTGGTAACCGTAGTTTCAACTATGGTTCATATTCACTCTATTGGTTATATGGAACACGATAAAGGATTTAATAGATATTTCTCTTACCTTTCAGCATTCGTATTTTCAATGCTTGTTTTAGTAATGAGTGATAACTTTGCTGTTTTATTTATAGGATGGGAAGGTGTTGGAGTATGTTCTTGGTTGTTAATTGGTTTTTGGTATCACAAAGAATCAGCAACTTGGGCAGCAAACGAAGCTTTTATTATGAATAGAGTTGGAGACTTAGGTCTACTTCTTGGAATGTTTTTAATTTATTGGCATATTGGAAGTTTACAATATGATATTGTTTTTGCTCAAATTTCAACTTTAGAAAACTCTACACTTGTTTGGATTGCAGCTTTATTATTTCTTGGAGCTATGGGAAAATCAGCGCAATTTCCACTTCATACTTGGCTTGCAGATGCAATGGAAGGACCAACACCCGTTTCAGCTTTAATTCATGCAGCAACAATGGTAACAGCAGGGGTTTACTTAGTAATTAGATCAAATGAACTTTATACTTTAGTTCCTGAAGTTGGATATGCAATTGCTGCTCTTGGAGCATTTGTAGCTATATTTGCAGCTTCTATGGCATTAGTAAATAATGATATGAAAAGAATTATTGCTTACTCTACGCTATCGCAACTTGGATATATGTTTGTAGCTGCTGGTCTTGGAGCTTATTGGGTTGCATTATTTCACCTTGCAACTCATGCATTTTTCAAATCAGTATTATTCTTAGGTGCTGGAAATGTAATGCACGCTATGGATGATGAATTAGATATTAGAAAAATGGGAGGACTTCATAATAAGATGAAGGCAACTTCAATTATTATGGCAGTGGCTTCACTTGCACTTGCTGGTATTTTCCCACTTGCAGGATTCTTTTCAAAAGATAAAATATTAGAAGCTGCATTTAATGCAGATGCAATAATGTTATGGGCTGTTTTATGGATAACAGCAGGTTTAACAGCATTTTATTCATTTAGACTTGTAATGAAAATATTCTTTGGAGAACAAAACTATTCAAATGAAGAACATCATCCACATGAAGCTAAAAACTTTGTAATTGCAGCAATGATTCCATTGGCTATTTTAGCTGTAATTGCTGGATGGTTTGAACATGCATTTGTTGAGTTTGTTACAAAAACACTTCCAACATGGGAAGCTTCAAATCTTAACCATTCAACTGCTTGGATCTTAATTTTAGTTACAAGTGCAGTTGCAATTGGCGGAATTGCTGTTGCTGTTATTAAATACAGAAATGGTGGATTTAGTAAATCTTGGGAAAATACGTTTATTTATAAACTATTAAGTAATCAATATTATATTCCAAAATTTTATGAAAACTTTATTTCAAAACCATATTATGCAATGTCTGTATGGTTATGGAATGTAATAGAAGTTAAATTAATTGATGCATCAATTGATGGCTTAGCACACTTAGTTAATAAACTAGGTGTTAAAGCTAGACCTATTCAAACTGGTAATTTATCATCATCACTGAGACTAATGGTATTGGGTCTAATCTTAGGATTAGTTTTTGCCTTAGTTCTATCAGTACTTTAAGGGGTTATGTAAATGGAAAATATTTTATCAATGCTGATATTTTTCCCAGCAGTTGCGGCTACTGTTGGATTTTTGATAGACAAAGATTCAATGAGACAGTATGGTGTAGTTGTTACTGTTGTTGAGTTTGTGTTATCACTTTTACTTTGGTATTATTTTGATACAAATGTTGCTGGTATGCAATTTGTGCAATCAATGCCTCTTATTAGTGAATATGGGATTAATTATCTAGTTGGTGTTGATGGTGTTTCATTGTTTTTAATTATTATGATTACTTTTATGACAATGATTGCTTTAATTGGTCTTACAGAGAAAAAAGATGTTAAAAACTTAATCATTACTATGCTTTATTTAGAAATGACTATGGTTGGAGTTTTCGTTTCACTTGATGTAATTTTATTTTATATCTTTTGGGAACTTACACTTATTCCTATGTTTTATATTATTGGATTTTGGGGTGCAGAAAAAAGATTTTATGCTGCCATTAAATTCTTCTTATATACATTTACAGGTTCATTAGTAATGCTTGTAGGTATGTTATATTTTGGATATGTATATCACGAAACAACAGGTGTTTGGAGCTTTTCTTTATTTGATTGGAATAGTGTTATTTTACCTTTTGATGTTCAGCTTTGGTTATTTATTGCATTCTTCTTTGGATTTGCTGTAAAAGTACCAATGTTCCCATTTCATACATGGTTACCATTAGCACATGGTCAAGCTCCAACAATTGGATCTATTATATTGGCGGCTGTTTTATTAAAAATGGAAACTTATGG
>JAHIWE010000149.1 GCA_018816105.1 bacterium
ACCAATCTAAATATTCAAGTTGAAGAGCTGATTTCAAATAATGCAACAGATTTTGAAATTTCAAAAGTTTTTAAAAATTATTATAAAAACTATCTAGACTCTATTGATACTACAGTTGAAACAACAGGTGGAAAAGATTTTTTTATAAAACACACAAAACACACTGACAAATTTTTAGTTCTACTTTATAAATATATTTTACGAAAAAACTTTGGTTCACATCAACCTATGAGTACTTCTATTCCTATTTCTTTAGTGGCTCTTGGTTCTTATGGAAGAGAACAGTTATGTATTTATTCTGATATTGATATTATGATTCTATATGAAAATATCAAAGGATATAACCTAAAAGATATTATGGAAGAGTTCATAATTCTAGCTTGGGATTGTGGTTTAAAATTAGGTTCGAGAGTTCATGAATTAAAAGAAATTTATGAAGCGGTAAAAGAAGATATAACTATTAAAAGTTCTATTTTAGAATCAAGATTAATTTATGGTTCAAAAATCTTATGGTTTGGATATGAAAATGTTCTAAATAAGATTAGAAAAACTAATCAAAAAGAGTTTATTCTAGAAAAGCTAGAAGAGCATAAACAAAGACTTTTAAAATATCCACTTAAGATGGAACCAAATATAAAAGAAGGATATGGTGGTATTAGAGAATCAAATATGATGTATTGGATGGCAAATATATTATATGGTATTACAAATACAAAAGATTTAATAGGTAAACAGTTCACAGAAGATGAGTATAAAAAATATAGACAAGCTTTAGAGTTTATTTTTCAAGTAAGAAATGCTTTACACAATATCGCAAGAAAAAAACAAGATATGGTAACCTTTGATATTTTGCCTGATTTAAGCTCAAAACTTGGATTTAAAAATAAACCTAGATATACAAAAGATAGACAATGTATGTCTAAACTATTATCTTCTCTTCATATTATTCACCATTTTACAGCTACTATGGTGAAAAAATTCACTAGACAGGTTTTATTTGAAGCTTCAAATATTCCTAAATTAAGACAAGTTCGATATAAAAAGAACCTTTATATAATTGAAAATAAACTTTATTGTTCATTTAATGCAAAACCTCAAACATTAAATAATCTTATTAAAGAATTAATAGAATTGCCTTTAAGTGTTGAGAAATTTGATAGATCATATATCTATTATGTAAGTCGTGCAAAACTTCCAAAAATTCAGACTAAAGAATTCAAAAAAAATGTAAAAACTCTTTTATGTAAAACAAATTTATATCCTTTAATAAAATTAATATACAACGCAGGATTATTTCAAACAATACTTCCAAGCACAAAAAAGATGATTGATCAACCACAATTTGATGGTTACCATAAACATCCTGTTGATATTCACTCTATTAAAACTCTGAAATTTGCACAAAATATTCAAAGTGAAGATATTAAAGCAATTTTTGCTGAACTTAGTAATGAACAAAAAATAATCGTAAGATTAGCAGCATTTTTCCATGATATTGGAAAAGGAAGAACAGAAGATCACCATATTGTAGGAGAGAAACTTTTCAAAAGTATGCTTAAATCTTTTTACTTTGATGATGAAAGTATAAAAATTGGAGCAAGACTTGTTAGATATCATAATATGATGTCTTATATGGCAACCCATGAAGATATATATTCTGAAAAAACCATATTAAATTTTACAGGTTTAGTAAAAACAAAAGAGACTTTAAAAATGCTTTATGTAATCACTTATTGTGATATCTCAGCTGTTGGTGAAAATATTTTTAATAGCTCAACTGCTTCTTTATTAAAGCAGCTTTATATTCAATCACTGCCTGCTTTTGAAAATGAAGAGCTATTAAATGAAAGTAAAAGAAGAATTGCAAAACAAAATACTATAAAAAATCTTGAAAGATATAAATTATTACCAAATATTTTAAAGAAAAAAATTATGTATATTGCATCAAATCAAATTTTCCTACGATTAAAAGCTGAAGATATTTTAGATATTTCATTAAAAGCAAAAGATGTTGAAACCTATATTTATAAAATAACTAATGAGTCTCAATTAACCATTAGAATTATTAGAAAATCTCCTTTAAATTTAGGATATTTACTAGGAAAACTTGAGTTCTTAAATATTGCATCTATGAATATTTTCAAACTATATGATAATAAAAAAGCTTTTGAAATCTCTTTTTCTGAAAAAATTGATAAGGAAGATATCTATTTTATAGAAGAAATAATCAAAGATTCTTTTGATATGAGCAAAACAACAACACTGCTTACTCCTGTAATAAAAAAAGAGAATATAAAAATTGATCCAAATCATACTACTTATTTAGCTTCTATGAGAATAGTAGCAAAAGATCAAAAAGGATTATTTGCATTTATTGCTAAAATTTTCGATGATTTTAATGTTGAGATAGAAAGTGCAAAACTGCATACGCTAAAAGGTTATGCAAGAGATTTAATCTTAATTGAAAAAAATGGAAATTTCTGTTCAAATCAAGATGAAATAATAAAACTAATGTGTAGTGGAGTTAATGTAGAGAAATAACTCTACTAAGCTCCCTTACTTAAACAAAATCCTCCACCTAAACTACTTTTCTCACCCAAACCAACACCCAAAGATAAAAAAGCTAATTTTTGAGATAAGTCATCTGATTTTGGAACAATTGCAAATTTGTTTCCTATTAGTCTAATTAACTGCTCTTTACTATTTCTAAATTTTTTAAAATAAATTGATTGAGGTTTTTGATTTTTAATTTCAATTTCATGAATAAAATTATTTGAAAATTCAATATCCTCAGGATAAAATTGTTTTAGTTTTCTCTCTAAATTGTTTTGCAGTTGTTTTTGTAAAGCTATCATATCACCATTATAATCCAATGACCAATATAATTGCCTACCTCTTTCATCTATCTTATCTGTAACAATTACAGGTGTTGCACTATATAACTCTTTTATAAAAAACTGGTCTATATTTTTTTTAGTTGTTTTTAAAACTTTCATATAATTACTATTTATATTTTCTTGTAAAGAATCACTCATAGCATCTATAAAATCTTCATTTATACTTCTTATTACAAACTCATAAATTTTATTTTTTTTGTAAATCCTATCACTTTCTGTAGGATAAAAATTTCCAAAACAGTAGTTTTTTATATTATTACTTTTATCATTTTGTTCATAAATTTCATTTGCATATATTGAATGATTAATAAATTTTGACAATACATCAAAACTATTTTTTAAATCAATATCACTTTTTAAATATGCTTCGCATTTTAGTTCAAATATCTTCATTTTGTTTTTCCAACCTTCAATCTTTAGCTTCCCAACTAGATTAAAAAAATTGTATCTAACAAATGACTCACAAATGACTCTTTTTTTAATTTTAAATTTATATTACTCCAATGCTAATTGTTTTGCTCTTGAAAAATCCTTCTTACCTGTGCCTAATTTTGGTATTTCTTCTACAATTTTTATTAAACTTGGTATCATTAATTTATTTTCAAAATTTCTCACAATTTTCTCTTTTAGAGTTAAAATAAACTCTTCATTCACATGAGAAATCAATAGAATTATTTTTTCTCCTTTTTTATCATCCTCTATACTTGTAGCAATAAAATCAACTAAATTATCTTCTGGTAAATCTATGATTTTTGCAATCTTATCTTCAATAGCACTAAGACTTATCATCTCACCTGCAAGTTTTGCAAATCTTGAGTATCTATCAACTATTGTTAAAAAACCATCTTCATCAATTCGACCTTTATCTCCTGTAATATAATAGGTCTTCCCTTTTATGGTTTTTAGTACTTCTTTTACTTTTTCTTCGTTATTTAAGTATCCTTTCATAACTTGAATTCCTGAGATCAGAATCATTCCCTCTTCATTTATAGGTAAGTCTTTAAAAGTATGAGGATCAACAATTTTTATCACAGTTCCAGGAATTGCCATTCCAACACTTCTTGCTTTTTGACCTATTTGCATAGTATAATCAGGTGCTAATACATCTGGTAAATTACAAGTAGCAACGGGAGAAGTTTCTGTTGTTCCATACCCTTCTAAAATATCTTTTCCAAATCTTTTTTTAAAATCAATTCTTACATCTTCTCTTAATTTTTCAGCCCCTGAAACCACAAGTCTTAAAGATTCAAACATTAAAGGATGGATTTTTTGATTTTTAGTATATAGTCTATAAAAAGTCGATGTTCCACACATAATAGTAGCTTTATGTTCAAACACTAACTTTGCAATTGCTAAGCCATCTGTTGGGTCTGGGTGAGCTACACATTTTATTCCTTCAATCAAAGGTAAATATGTAGTAACTACTATTCCAAAAGCATGAAAAAGTGGTAATGAACCTATAAAAACATCTTCTTGCGTTACATTTATAATATTTGCAATTTGCTGCGCATTTCCTAAGATATTATCACCACTTAACTCTATTCCTTTTGGTATTCCCTCACTTCCTGATGAAAATAAAATCAATGCTGTATCATCTTTTTTTGTTTTTGTTAAATGAATTAATTTTAATAAACAACTAGGCAAGAATTTCACACTTAAAAATGTTACCAGTGCTTTTGATTTTAAAATTTCTGCTTTTAAATCCTCTACATAAAGAACCTCAACAATATCAAGAACTTCTTTGATATTAATTCCTTTTAATTCAAGTTTTTCAATAAACTTTTTTGAACTAATTATTGTTTTAATTTGTGCAGAATCAATAGATTGTTTTATTGCATTAACTTCACTTGTATAGTTTAAATTTACAGCTATTTTCCCCATCATTAAAACTGTATAGTTTATAAATGCTCCACCTGCTGTTGAAGGTAATAATAATCCAACATTTGGCTCTTTTATTCTATTTTTTAATAAATTTTTAAATAAAATAGAAACGGTTAAAAACTTATATCCACTTAACTCTAAGCCTGTTGAATCTGCAAATATTATCTCATTTGAAACTTCTTTTAATCTATCAAAAATTGCTTCATTTAAAGGTTTTAGTTTTTTTAAATGATCATGCCATGAAGATGAAGATAGATTTATAACCTCTTGTTTTACACTAATAATATTTGCCCTATCTTTTTTTAAAGCTCTTGAAAAAGATACACTTACACTTGAGCTTCTATTTGATTTTTTGAACTTCTTATTAGCTCGGCTAAACATTGATTCCCATAAACCTCTAATATAAAAAGGAATAACTCTTACATCTGTAGTTGTTAGCTCTAAAACCTTTTCAAATCCTCTTTTAAACTCTCCTAAGTGACCATTCCTTGTGATACTTCCCTCTGGAAATACTACAACCATATGCCCATTATCCAGCTCTTTAGCTATTGTTTGAATAGTTGATTTACTTGAAGCATTTGATATGGGAATCGCATTAAACATTTTTAATAGCCATTTTAAATACCATTTATTATAAATGGTTTTATCCATTACAAATTTTACTTCTCGAGGAACTGCCATTAAAACTACAGCCCAATCTATCCATGAAATATGATTTCCTAAAAGTAAAACTCCACCACTTGAGGGAATATTTTTTATTCCATTTACTTCAAGTTTATATTTAAATCCAACAATAGTTTTTAGAAATAATAAAATCAAAGATTGAGGTAGTTTATAAACTGTATATAGTGTTCCTATAATTGTAATACATAATATTAAATAAATAGTATTTAAAGGGTCAAAATCATAGTAAGAAACGATTGTAGTCATACTTAACATCAAAAACATTGATAAGGAATGAAACCAATTATTTCCAGCGAGAATTGTCCCTAAAACTCTTTTTTTAGCATTAAATTGAATTAAAGCATTTAAAGGCACAACAAACATTCCACCAAATAAACCAAAAAGTAAAAAACTAATTCCAAGAAGCATTGGACTTTGCACAATTGTTGAAATATATAAAGTTAAAGCCATACCAAATGCAGCAAGAGGAATAGTTCCCACTTCAATATAGTGTTTTGAAATTCTAGAGTATATTATAGCTCCAAGAGCAATACCAATTCCAGATGCTCCTATAACTCCATTTATGATAAATACATCTGTAATATTTAAATACATTTTAGCAAAAGATGGGAAAACAGCCATTGTTGCTTGTGAAATTCCCCAAAAAACAGATAAGCCAATTACTGCTAAAAATATTACATCATTTGAAGAGATTATTTTTATATTTTTTGCTAATAATTTACCTTGAAATAACTCTTTTTTATCCAAAGATAAAACATCATTTTTTGTATATGAAGTATTTATTCTTCTTAAAAATAGTAAAGATACTGCCATTTCAAGAAATGCAACAGGTAAAATATAATAAGTCAAAGGCAAAATTGCTGTTAAAAGCTGCTCTTTTGTTGTAAGAGTTTGAAGATTATTTACATTATAAAAACTTTCAAAAATAAAAGAAGCAATTGCAATAGAAAATAAAATAGCAATTATAGAAATAGCTTGAAGTGCTGCATTTCCTCGTGCAAGATTTTTTTTACCATAAATATCTAAAATCAATCCAAACTTTGCAGGTGAATAAATAGCACTTTGAACAGCTAATAAAACTAAAGAAAACATAGCAAAATAGAAGTTTTCACTATAGTATGAAACAATCATCAAAACTGATAATAAAAATGAGGAAATGGCTCCATATACTATGATGTTTTTCTTATTATATTTATCTGATAGATAACCACTTACAGTAAATAAAAGTAAAAAAGGAATAATAATCATGGCGTTTATAATAGAAATCCAAATAACCTGAACACTTCCATCAAAAACTTTAAAAGCTATATTTTGAAGTAGAACCTTATGTGCCACATCCACTACTGCATTACAAAAAACTACAAATAAAAACGCAAGTTTTATCATCATCAAACTATTAATCTTTCCCACTACATATCCTTTTTAAATTCTTCAATTGTATGTCTATTGAAGATATATGGTTTAAAAGAGTTTAAAATATCAAGTACTAAGATTTCAGGAAGTTTTCCTGTTTTATCAAGTACCTTTGAAGTAAGCTCTTTTTCCAAAGTTGCAAGTTTTTTACTTGTTTTTACATATTCACCTATTAACTGAGTTGAGATTTCATATTTTAAAAGTTCATTAAAAGTATTTAAAACTTCAACTTCTGTTTTAAAATATATCTCTTTGTCATCTAATAAATCTAACTTAATAGCTTTTTGTATATTTTTATCTTTTAACTCTTCTTTTGAAACTGGATTTTTAATTTCACTTGAAATCATTTGTATTGATTGTAGAATCAAATCTGACCTATCATCAAAATTTATTTGATAATAATCGAAAAGCTCTTTTATATAATCAATTGAAAAATTTAGATTATCTTTAAAATATTTGATTAAGTTTAATACTGTGATTGTGATTTCTGGATAATACTTCATATTTTTTGAAGTACTAAGAGTATTTGGAAGTAACTCTTTTTTATCATAAAATGATATAGTATGATTACTCAAATTTGATAATTCTACCAATTCTGACATTTTATAATAGTTTTTATTTTCTATTGTTTTCATCTTTTTTCCTAAAAGTAAAGAGTTAAGCTCTTAACTTTTTGAATTATAGAGTATATTTTTACTTATGTCAATAGCATATAAGGCTTTTTTGCTATAATATAAATCTAACTTAAAATAAAACAATCAAAGAAAATAAGGAATTTTATGTATCAAACCATAAAAAAAGAGTGGTTTTCAAATATCCGTGGAGATATTTTATCAGGTTTAGTAGTTGCTCTTGCTCTAATACCAGAAGCAATTGCATTTTCAATTATTGCAGGAGTTGACCCTAAAGTCGGTCTTTATGCATCTTTTTGTATAGCTGTTGTTATTGCATTTGTGGGAGGTCGTCCTGGAATGATAAGTGCTGCAACTGGTGCAATGGCTTTAGTTATGGTTACACTTGTGAAAGATTATGGTCTTGAGTATTTATTAGCAGCTACACTTTTAACAGGTGTTATTCAAATAATTTTTGCATATATTGGTGTTGCCAGACTCATGAGTTTTGTAGCAAGGGCTGTTGTTGTAGGATTTGTAAATGCCTTGGCTATTTTAATTTTTATGGCACAGTTACCAGAACTTACAAACGTAACATGGCATGTTTATGCCTTAACTATTGTGGGGCTTGGAATCATATATCTATTTCCTTATGTTCCAAAAATTGGAAAAATTCTTCCATCTCCATTGGTAACTATTGTTGTTTTAACAATTTTTGTATATTTTACAGGAGTTGATGTAAGAAATGTTGGTGATATGGGAGCTTTACCTGATACCTTACCAATTTTTTTATTACCTAATATTCCTTTTAATTTTGAAACATTACAAATAATATTTCCATATTCAATTGCTTTAGCAGTTGTTGGTTTATTAGAATCATTTATGACCACAACAATTGTTGATGAATTAACAGATACAAAAGGTGACAAAACAAAAGAAGCTAGAGGTCAAGGTATCGCAAATATTGCTTCAGGATGTTTAGGAGGAATGGCAGGTTGTGCAATGATTGGGCAATCTATTATTAATATAAAATCAGGTGGACGTGGGCGTCTTTCTACTTTTATTGCTGGTTTTTTCCTTCTAATTATGGTTGTATTCTTAAGTGATATTATCTCTATTATTCCTATGGTTGCATTGGTTGCGGTTATGATTATGGTTTCAATTGGAACATTTGATTGGGGTTCAATTAAAAGATTAAAAACTCTTCCACTTTCAACAAATATTGTAATGCTTTCAACTGTAGCAGTTACAGTATATACCCATAATCTTGCCCTTGGAGTAATCACAGGAGTTTTATTTGCTTCACTATTTTTTGCAAATAAAATCTCTCACTTTATGTATTGTAATATGTCATATAATGAAGATAAAAGCTCAAAAACTTATCAATTTGTTGGACAAGTATTCTTTAATAGTGCAGATAAGTTCTATGAAACAATTGATTTTAAAGAGGTTTTAGATAAAGTTATTATCGATATTAGCAAAGCACACTTTTGGGATATTTCAGCTGTTTATGCACTTGATAAAGCGGTTATTAAACTAAGACGAGAAGGTTCTGATGTGGAAGTTATAGGTCAAAGTGAAGCTTCTAAAACTATAATTGATAGATTTGGAATTCATGATAAACCAGAAGAAATCGAAAAAGTAATGGGAGGACACTAAAATGAGTTTTGTATTATGTTGCGTAGATGGGGAAAATTATTCACAAAGTGCTTGTGATTATGCGGTTTTAATTTCAAATAATATGAATCTTCCATTAAAATTTTTAAATATCGTTGAACACTCTTCTAAATCTGATACCTTAGATTTATCAG
>JAHIWE010000015.1 GCA_018816105.1 bacterium
AACTAGGAGTTTTCGTATTAGTTATGTTTTATGCATATATTTTAGTTATTGCGTTTAACAAAGAGCTATTAGCTGTCAAAATTGGTGCTGGTGTTACAACAATTGCATTTCCTATTGCATTAGCTATTTTAGTAATTAGTTTTATCACCACTCTTATTTATGTAAAAAGAGCAAATGGTGAATTTGAAGATTTAACTAATGAAATAAAAAAAGATGTAAAGGATTTAATCTAATGTTAAAAATATTAGCACTACTTACAATTTTTGCATTATCACTGTTCGCAGCAGGTGATGCAACTTTCGAAGCGGTAAAAAGAGATCTTAATATACCTGCGGTTGTTATGTTCTTTATTTTTATTCTAGGTACTTTAGGTATTACTTATTGGGCTGCAAAGAAAACAAAATCTGCAAGTGATTTTTATACAGCAGGTGGAGGAATCACAGGTTTCCAAAATGGTTTAGCAATTGCGGGAGATTATATGTCAGCTGCTGCTTTTCTTGGAGTTTCTGGTCTTATTTATATGAAGGGTTATGATGGTGTAATTTATGCGGTTTCATTTTTAGTTGGATGGCCGGTAATTTTATTCTTTATGGCAGAGAAATTAAGAAACTTAGGTAAATTTACATTTGCAGATATTGCTGCATATAGATTAGGACAAAAAGAGATTAGAACTTTAGCTGCGTTTGGTTCTATTTCAGTTGTAATTTTATATCTAATTGCTCAAATGGTTGGAGCTGGAAAATTAATTCAAGTTTTATTTGGTATGGAGTATGAATATGCTGTATTCATGGTTGGTGCCTTAATGATTATTTATGTTACATTTGGTGGTATGTTAGCAACTACTTGGGTACAAATAATTAAAGCTTGTTTATTACTTTCAGGTGTTTCATTTATGGCTGTTATGGTTTTATACCATTTTGATTTCTCATTTGAGTCTTTAGCTGCAAAAGCTGTTGAAAATCATAAATTAGGAGAATCAATTTTAAGTCCAGGTGGATTTATTACAGATCCAATTTCAGCAATATCTTTAGGTATGGCTTTAATGTTGGGAACTGCTGGTCTTCCTCACGTTTTAATGAGATTCTTTACAGTTGGTAATGCAAAAGAAGCTAGAAAATCTGTTGTTTATGCAACTGGATTTGTTGCATACTTCTGGGTTATTATCACAATAGTTGGATTTGGTGCAATTGCATTTTTAAACTCTGCTGAAGGTGTTGAATATTTTGATGGTGCAAAAGCTTATATGGATGGCGGTGCACTATTTGGTGGAAGTAATATGGCTTCTGTTCACTTATCACATATGCTAGGGGGAAATGCATTCTTAGGATTTATTTCAGCTGTTGCATTTGCTACTATTTTAGCGGTTGTTTCAGGATTAACACTAGCAGGTGCATCTGCAATATCTCATGATATTTATGCAAATGTTATTAATCCAAATGCAACTGATGAGCAAGTTGTAAAAATTTCTAAAATCACTGTTGTATTAGTAGGTATCATCGGTGTTACTTTAGGAATTGCATTTGAATCACAAAATATTGCATATATGGTTGGTCTTGCATTTGGTATTGCAGCATCTGCTAACTTCCCAATTTTATTCCTTTCTATTTACTGGAGTGGATTAACAACAAGAGGTGCATTTATTGGTGGATTCATGGGATTAATTACAGCTGTTACATTAGTAATTTTAGGGCCAAATGTTTGGGTACAAATATTAGGAAATGAAAAAGCAATTTTCCCTTATGCACACCCTGCAATATTCTCTGTAACTGTTGCATTTGTTTCAATTTGGTTTTTCTCAAAACTTGATAATTCTCCTAGAGCTCAAAGAGAAAGAGTTCTATTTAGAGGTCAAAATGTTAGAGCAAATACTGGAATTGGTGCAGATGGAGCAGTATCTCACTAAATTATTTTATCAAAGGAATTTTCCTTTGATAAATAATCTTTATACTATTTAAATACCTTAATCTATCCTTTTTTAATAATAATTTATTTATTCATTTTTAGCTACAATTTTATATATTAATATAAAGAGTAACTATGAGTATGTTAGAACAAAAAACCTTTTTATCTTCGATTCACCCCTTTGAAAGCTTAACAACAAATCAACTTGATTATTTTGTAGAAAATATTGATATTGTATATTTTAAAGAGAATGAAACTGTACAAAAACAAGGGAATAATCCTGAATATCTTTTTTTTATATTAAAAGGATTAGTTCAAGAAAAGCAAGAGAGTGAAGTTTTATCAATTTATTCAAAGAATGAAATATTTGACTCAGTTTCTTTAATTGAAAATTATTCTAAAAATTCTTTTATAACAGCTGAAGAAACAATATGTTACATCCTTCCAAGAGAAATCTTTATAAACACATTACATGAAAATCAAATATTAGAAAAATACTTTTTCCAATCTATTTCAGAAAAATTAAATAACAATATTCACCATGAAAAAAATAAAGAGATGGCAAATATAATGGTTGCAAAAGTAAAAGATGCAACTATTCATAAAGCTGTAATAATAGATAGTCAGAAATCGATTTTTGAAGCTGCTCAAATTATTAAAAAAGAAAAAGTTCCAACAATCTTATTAAAAGATGAAAACAATGAATTGTATATTGTTACAGATTCTGATTTTAGACAAAAAGTAATTTTAAACAGAATGGATTTTGATGATAAAATTATAAAAATTGCAACTAAAGGTTTAGTTTATGTAAATGAAGATGATTTTTTATTTAATGCTCAACTTATTATGGCAAAACATGGACTAAAAAGAGTTGTTGTAAAAAACAATAAAGATGAAATTACTGGTATTTTAGATCAAATTTCATTATCATCATTTTTTGCGACTAATACTTTTTCTGTTTCAAATAAAATTGTAAAAGCTGAAACAGTAGAAGAGTTAAAAATAGCTTCATTATCTTTTATTAAAATAATTAAATCTCTAAATGCAAAAGGCGTGAAAATAGAGTTTATTTCAAGATTAATAAATCAATTAAATAAAAAACTTCTTGATAAACTATATAAAATATTAGCTCCAAGAGAACTATATGAGAAATCTTGTTTAGTTGTAATGGGAAGCGAAGGTAGAGGTGAGCAAATACTAAAAACCGACCAAGATAATGCATTAATTATAAGAGATGATTGTAATATAAGTGATGAAGAATTACAAGAGTTTACAAATAAATTTACAGAAACTTTAGTTGATTTTGGATTTCCTAGATGTGAAGGAAATATTATGGTTTCAAATCCTTATTGGTGTAGAAAAGAATCTGATTTTAAAAATTTAATTTTTAAATGGATAAATGAACCAAGTGGTGATAACTTTATGAATATAGCAATTTTCTATGATGCTGTTTGTGTCTCTGGAAATAAAGATTTAATTATTAGCTTAAAAGAATATCTATTTAAAGTTGCAGGAAATACTCAAACTTTTTATTCACATTTTGCAAAAGTTATAAGTAGTTTTGATGTTCCTCTAGGATTTTTTGATGGTTTTGTATTTAACAACAAAGATGATAAACATAAAAATGAAATTGATATTAAAAAAGGTGGTATTTTTATAATAGTTCAAGGAATTAGAAGTCTTAGTTTAGAAAACAAACTTTTAAATACAAGTACTGCAAAAAGAATACAAAGATTAATAGATATGGAGATATTAGATGCTGAATTTGGAAAAGAATTAACAATGGCATTTAATTTTTTAACAAATTTAAAATTAAAATCAAATTTAGAAAAACTTGATAAAAAAGCGACAATTGACAACTATATTAATCCAAATGAATTAAATACTATGGAAAAAGATTTATTAAAAGATTCATTCAAAATTGTAAGTAAATTAAAGAAAAAATTAGAATTTCACTTTAAGTTAAACTATGTTTAGAAGTATAAATAATTATTTTAATAAGAAAAATTTAAAAGATAATAACTATCTATTTTTATTTGATGAGCCTCATAATGAAGAATATGTTTGTTTTGATTGTGAAACAACAGGTCTTAATCCTAAAGTTGATGATATAGTTTCAATTGGTGCTGTTATAATAAAAAACAATACAATAATTTCAAGTAAAAAATTTGTAAAGTTTGTAAAACCAAAAACAAAACTTCAAGCAGATGCAATTAAAATACATCATATTAGAGAGTGCGATTTAGTTGATGCAGAGGATATTGATAAAGTTATACTAGAATTTTTAGAATTTATTGGTAATCGAACTTTAGTTGGATATTTTTTAGAGTTTGATATCGAAATGATTAATAAATATTTAAAACCAAAATTAGGAATAAAACTTCCAAATAAAGCACTTGAAGTTTCTGCTATTTATTATGATTATAAAATAGAAAGAATTCCTCAAGCAAACATTGATTTAAGATTCAATACAATTATGAAAGAATTAAAAATTCCAAGCCTTGGAAAACATGATGCATACAACGATGCATTAATGACTTCAATGATTTTCATAAAATTAAGAAACTTACCAAAAGTAAAAATAAATTAAATAAAACTAAAGGAAACATATATGTTAGTATTTGTATTAAATGCAGGTTCATCTTCACTAAAATATCAACTAATAAATGCAAAAACAGCTGAATTAAAAGCTAGTGGATTAGTAGAAAGAATCGGAATTGATGGTATTTTAAAACATGAAGTTGGAGAAAATAAAAAATTAACTTTTGAACTACCAATTCCAACACATAAAGAAGCTATTGAATTAGTTTTGCGAATTTTAACAAATGATGAAACAAAAGTAATAAACTCAATTAAAGAAATCCAAGCAATTGGACACAGAATCGTACATGGAGGAGAATTCTTTAAAGAATCAACTATTATTACTAATGATGTTATTGAAAAAATCGAACAATTAATTCCACTTGCACCATTACATAATCCAGCAAATATTATGGGAATAAAAATTTGTCAAGAATTAATGCCAAAAGTTCCAAATGTGGCTGTTTTTGATACTGCATTTCACCAAACTATGCCAAAAGAAAACTTCTTATATGCTGTTCCTTATGCAGATTATACAGAACATCACTTAAGAAAATATGGTTTCCATGGAACAAGTCATTATTATGTATCAAATGAAATGGTTAAAATTTTAGATAAAAAAGATTCAAAAATTATTGTTTGTCACTTAGGAAATGGTTCATCTGTGTGTGCAGTAAGAGATGGAAAATCAATTAGTACATCTATGGGATTAACTCCACTTGAGGGACTGATTATGGGAACAAGAGCTGGAGATATCGATGCTGGTGTTATTCCATATTTAATGGAGAAAAAAGGATTAACTTCAAATCAAATTCTAGATTATTTAAACAAAAAATCTGGTATTTTAGGTATTTCTGGAATTAGCTCTGATTTAAGAGAAGTTATTAAAGCTTCTAAAGATGGAGATATGAGATCAAGAATTACTATTGAAATGTTATGTAATAGAATTAAAAAATATTTATGTTCATATGCTGGATTAATGGGTGGAGTTGATGCTATTTGTTTCACTGCTGGTATTGGAGAAAACTCTGATTTAATAAGAGAAAAAGTTTGCCATGGTTTAGAATTTATGGGAATCGAATTAGATCTTGATAGAAATAGAGTAAGAGAGTTAGGAAATAGAGAAATAAGCAAAAAAGACTCAAGAACAAAAATCTATATAATTCCTACAAATGAAGAATTAGTAATTGCAAAAGACACTTATAAGCTAACAAAATCTAGCTAATTTGTTACAAATTAGCAAATTATAAAAAAATTGTGGATGATGTACTATTTTTGTACATTATCCATCAATTAAACTACTTTAAAACTCCACATATGTATTAGTCTATTACCTTTTATCACAGATTTGAGTATTTTTTTACTTTATGTGTATATTATGTACTATTTTTGAAATTTTGCTACTTTAATGCTATGTTTCTCTTTTATAATCTTTAGACAAACTTCAAAAAGTAGAAAGGACAACTTAACATGGGTTTAATTGAAAATATCAAAGAAAAAGCAAAGTTACAACTAAGAACAATCGTTCTTCCTGAGCCTGAAGATGAAAGAGTTTTAAAAGCTACACAACAAGTGTTAGAAGAAAAAACTGCAAATGTAATATTGATCGGTAATGTTGAGACAATCAAAGCTGATGCTGCTAAATGTGGTGCAAATATTGAGGGAGCAAAAATAATTGATCCTAAAACATTTGATAATATTGATAAATACATTGATGAGTTAGTTGAATTAAGAAAAGCTAAAAATCTTTCAAGAGAAGAAGCTTCAATTATTATGACAACTGAACCAAGATTCTTTGGTTGTATGATGGTAAGACTTGGTGATGCTGATGGTTTAGTTGCTGGATCTAATTCACCAACTGCTGATGTATTAAAAGCTGCTATTCATGTTATTAAAACAGCTCCTGGGATTAACACTGTTTCTTCTACATTTATTATGGAAACTGCTGATGGTAATTTTGGTGATAATGGTTTAATTTTATTTGCAGATTGTGCTGTTATTCCTGAACCAAATGCTGAACAATTAGCTGATATTGCATGTGCAACTGCTGCTACAGCTGCTAGTGTTGTAGGACTAGATCCTAGAGTTGCTATGTTATCTTTTTCAACAAAAGGAAGTGCAAAACATCCACTAGTAGATAAAGTACAATTTGCATGTGATATATTAGCCGAAAGAAATGTTGATTTTTCTTTTGATGGTGAATTACAAGCTGATGCTGCAATTGTTGAAGCTATTGGAGCAAAAAAAGCACCAGGTTCAAAAGTTGCAGGACGTGCTAATGTTTTAGTATTCCCTGACTTACAATCTGGAAATATTGGTTATAAACTTGTTCAAAGATTTGCAGGAGCTGAAGCTCATGGGCCAATCGTTCAAGGATTAAATCAGCCAGTTAATGACCTATCACGTGGTTGTTCAGTAGAAGATATAGCAAACTTAGTTGCAATTACTGCAACTCAAATCAAATAATTAAACTCAATAAAAGGAAGTAATATATGTTAGTATTTATTTTAAACGCAGGAAGTTCATCATTAAAGTATCAATTAATGAACCCAGTTTCAAAAGAGGTTTTAGCTACAGGTCTTTGTGAAAGAATTGGAATTGATGGAGTTTTAAAACACGAATTTGGTGAAGGTAAAAAATTAACTTTAGATGTTCCAATGCCAACACATAAAGAAGCAATTGAACTAGTATTAAAAACTTTAGTTGAAAGTGAAGGAAAAGTTATCAATTCTATTGATGATATTGATGCTATTGGACATAGAGCTGTTCATGGTGGAGAAGAGTTTGCATCTTCTGTTATGGTAACTGAAAAAGTTATCGAAACAATGAAAAAATTAATTCCACTTGCACCTTTACATAACCCTGCAAATATTATGGGAATGGAAATTTGTCAAGATTTAATGCCAGGTAAACCAAATGTAGCTGTATTTGATACTGCTTTTCACCAAACTATGCCTGATTATGCTTATATGTATGCATTACCTTATGAGCAATATTCTAAACATGGTATTAGAAAATATGGATTCCACGGAACTAGCCACTATTTCGTATCAAATGAAGCAAAAGGGATGTTAGATAAAAAACATAACACTAGAATCATCGTTTGTCACTTAGGAAATGGTTCTTCTGTATCTGCTGTTTTAAATGGTAAATGTATTGATACTTCTATGGGACTTACTCCTGTTCAAGGTTTAATGATGGGAACTAGAGCTGGAGATGTTGGAGCTGGAGCTATTTCTTATATGATGACTCAAGAAGGAATGACTATTGATCAAACTCTTGATGTTATGAATAAAAAATCTGGTATCTTAGGAATTTCTGGAAAATCATCTGATTTAAGAGAAGTTTTACAAGGTATGCAAGATGGTGATGATAGATGTAGATTAGCTGTTGAAATGGTTGCATATAACATCAAAAAATATGTTGGAGCTTATGTTGCTGCACTTGATGGTGTTGATGCATTATGTTTCACAGGTGGAATTGGTGAAAATTCATCATTAATTAGAGAAATCGTTTGTGCTGGACTTGATGGTATGGGATTAATTATTGACCCAACTAAAAATAATAAAAGATCAGGTAAACCAAGAGATATTGCAACTAATAGCTCTGCTGCTAGAATCTTTGTTATTCCTACAAATGAAGAGTTTGTTATTGCTAATGATACTTACAAAATTGTATCTGGACTTGAAAAATAAATTCATAAAAAAAGGTGAAGTAAAAACTTCACCTTTTTTTATCTTTTAAATTTAATAAAAATCTAAACTAATAAGCTTTTAATCCACTAACAAAATTTGTACTTATATTTGAAACTGTTTCACTAACTAATCTATCCATAAATTTATCAAATTTATCTTGTTTTTTCCAAATAGGAGTATCAACTTTAGACAAAGTTACTAAAACATTTTGAGCATAAGAAATAGTAGCTACTTCATCAACTAAACCAACCTCTTTTGCTTGTTTTGCTGTAAATATCTTTGCATCGGCAAATTGTGTATGATTTTTAATATCAAGGCTTCTAGCATTTGCAACGTCTGTTATAAACATGTTATAAGTATCATCTATTACACTTTGAAGTTGTTTTTCTTCAAAATCAGTCCATTTTCTAGTAGGGGTTCCTGATTCTTTGAATTTTCCAGCTTTTACTGTTTGCGTAGAAACTCCAATTTTACTCATTAATTCCTCTGCATTAACCCCTTGCATAATAACACCAATTGATCCTACCATACTTCCAGGATTTGCAATAATCTTATTTGCCCAAATAGAAGCATAATAAGATCCACTTGCAATTACACCACTTGCATACACAACAACTGGTTTAATCTCTTTCAACTCTTTTATAGCATAAGCTAACTCAACAGATGGTGCAACAGAACCTCCTGGAGAATTCACAACAAACATAATACCTTTTATATTTTTATCAAGTTTTGCTTTTTCAATATCTTCAAGTGTTTTTGAAACATCCATTATTGGACCAGTTAACTCAATTTTTTGTAAATTTGCATAACTATTTGTATCTGTTAAACTTTCATTTGAATCAACAACTACAAAATATATAATTGTTAAAAAAACTATTGTTTTAAAATATTTAGTTATAAAATCTAAAATTGCGATAATTGGTGAAAATATCATTCTAATAAAATTAAACAAATTCTCCTCCTATTATTACTTTATCAACAAATTTAGTATGTAAAATTATTTGCATCGCTAAATCTTCTTTTTCTTCTATTTTATCAGGCAAAGTAAAAGCTATCATATCAGCATCTAACTCTTTTATGATTGCTCCTTTATTTAATCCTAATGCCCTACTTGCATTTATTGTGGCTGCTTTTAATAACACTTTGGAAAAATCTAAAACATTTTTATCATAATGAGCCATTAGAGCATTTCTTAACTCATCAAACATAGATAAAGAGTTATTTGAACTAAGTCCATCGGTTCCTATTGTAAAAGGAATTTTAGATAATTTTGATAAATCTAATTTTGAATTATTCAAAAGTCTATTTGATGTAACACAGTGATTAATACTAGCACCCAATGACTCTATTTTTTCTAAATCTGCATTTGAAGCTTCCACACAATGAGTAAATGAAAGATTTTTAATATTTGAAAAAAGGTTCAAGAACTCCATTGGTTTTGTCACAGCTTTTTCTTGATTTAAAAAATTCTTAAAAAACTCTACAAATGACCCCTCGTCCCTATGTAACCACTCAAACTCTTCACGTGATTCTAAAAAATGTGAACTAACAGGTAAATCTTCAACTCTAGCTAAATTTAGTGTTTCTCTTACTAAAAAAGGATGCACTGAATATGGTGAATGAATTGCAATTGCAGGAATAAAAGAAGATGATTTATGCTTTTTTGCAATATTTAATCTATCTTTAAAATCAGCAAACAAGGTATCAATCATATCGCCTTTAGTCCCAATAACTTCACAAAAGAAAACCGTATTTATTGGAGTTTTTACACAAGCATCTAAATCAAATGAATAAGATGAAATTGCTCCAATAGTTGTAGTTCCTGTTTTTTTCATTCTATCAAGTTTAATTGAGATTAATTTTGTAGAGGCTTTAGATATCAAATCTTCTCTATGTTTTATAACAGAATTTAACCAAGAATAAAAATTTCCATATTTTAAAGTTGTTGTATTTCCACTAAATTCCAAGTGAACATGGGAGTTTATAAGTCCGGGCATTAAAACTGAATTCTCACCAAGCTTTTGTATTTGTATGTTTGGATATTTCTTTTCTATATTTAAAAGGCTATCTATATCTTTGATTTTATCATCAAAAACTACAGCACCATTTTCAATGATACTGCTGTTTTCATCACAAGTTACAAGCCAATTTGCACTTATTATTTTCATAAATTATATGGATTACTCTGCACTTTGTTGTGCTTGAGAAACTGCCTTAATTTCAGTAATAATTTGCATTAATGCAATTAATCCCATATGATAACCAAATGGTCCAAATCCTGAAATTACGCCTGTTGAAGCACCTGCTGTAATTGATTTTTGTCTAAACTCTTCTCTTTTATAAATATTAGAAATATGTACTTCAACAACAGGCATTGCAACAGCTGATAATGCATCTTTAATTGCAATTGATGTGTGTGAATAAGCAGCGGGATTAATCATAATACCATCAACTGTTCCTAAACATTCTTGAATTCTATCAACAATTTCACCCTCTAAGTTTGACTGAAAAAACTCTACTTCTACGCCATTTTGTGCAGCTGCTGATTTTAATTGATCATGAATCTGTTCTAAACTCATTGGTCCGTAAATGTGTTGTTCTCTAATTCCTAGCATATTTAAGTTTGGCCCTTGAATTACGGCAATTTTCATATTATATTCCTTTTATAAATTTTAGGTAAGATTATAATTAAATTTATGTTAAACAATACCAAATTAAAGGCTTTTAATGAAAAACTTTATTCTACAAAATGAAAATGCTATATATTTTGAGTGCAAATTTTCTTGTGACAATGTAATATTTTTAAATTTAGGTAGTGAAAAATACTTTATAACAGATGCTAGATATACAACTGAAGCACAAGAATATGCAAGAAAATGTCAAGTAATTGAATCTTCAAACCTAATTGAAACTACAAAAGAGATTTTAAAAAAAAATAAAATAAAAAAAATAGTATTTGATCCAAATGACTTTTCTTACGCTACATATACAAATATTAGCGAAAATTCAAAAACTCAATTCATAGCTAAAGCAAATTTTTCTAAAGAAAAAAGAATTATTAAAACTGATAAAGAAATAACTCTTCTAAAAAAAGCAGCAATGGCTGGACGAGAAGGATTTAAAGAATTAGCAAAATATATCAGAAAAAATGGTTTTGAACAAAGTGAGCAATTTTTATATTTTAAAGCTTTTGAAAAAATGAGTCAAACAGGAAAACTTGACATTTCATTTGAACCAATTGTTGCTATTAATGAAAATGCTGCAAAACCCCATGCACTTCCAACTTCTAAAAAGTTAAAATTAAATGATTTATTACTTGTGGATGCTGGAGTTAAATATAAAAGATATTGTTCAGATAGAACTTGTACTAGTGCTGTTGATTTTGAGAAATTCTCTTTTAAAAGAGAGCAAAAATTCAAAAATGATAAACATCAAAAAATTTATGACATTGTTTTAAAAGCTCAATTAAATGCAATTGAAAAAGCAAGAGTTGGGATGAAAGCTTCTGAAATTGACAAATTAACTAGAGATGTAATAGAAAAAGCAGGATATGGAAAATATTTTATTCATAGCACTGGTCATGGCGTTGGTCTTGATATTCACGAATTTCCAAATATTAATTCAAAATCTGATGTAATTATTGAAAATAATATGGTTTTTACAATAGAACCTGGAATTTATTTGCCAAATGAATTTGGTGTTAGAATTGAAGATACAATTGTAATGCAAAATGGAAAAGCAGTGATTTTATAAGAAATATGAAAAAAAAATTAACACAAAATTTAACACTTTTTTATAGTACTAATTTCCCAAAAAAGTTCAATAGAACTTCAAGTAAAAAATATTATGTAACTATTGGAATTGGGGGAAATATTGGAAATACGAAAAAAATATTTGATAAATTAATCTTATGTTTAAAAAAAGATGCAAGATTTACTTTACTTATGACTTCACCACTATTACAAAATCCTCCATTTGGATTTTTACAACAAAGTGATTTTTTAAATGGTATAATTGCTCTCAAAACAAATCTTTGTCCTAATGCTTTTTTAAAAGCAATGCAAAGATATGAAATAAAATTCGGAAGAAAGCGATCCTTTCAAGATGCGCCTAGAACCTTGGATATAGATATAATATTTTTTGATAATAAAAAAATAAATACAGAAAAACTTATTATTCCTCACAAAAATTGGGCAAGTAGAGAATCAGTGATTATTCCTTTAAATTATATGAAAAAAAACAAATCAAATATATAAAATTTACGAGGATATAAAATGAAAAAAAAAATAGTTGTAGGTATGTCAGGTGGTGTTGACTCTTCAGTTACAGCATTACTATTAAAACAGCAAGGATACGATGTAGTTGGCCTATTTATGCGTAATTGGGAATATGGAATAAAAGGTAGTCAATGTCCTAATCGTATTGAGTTTGAAGATGCTAAAAAAGTTGGTGAACTTATAGGAATAGATGTAATTGGTAAAGACTTTGTTGAAGAATACAGAACAAAAGTATTTGATGTATTTTTAGAAGGTTTAAAAAAAGGTCTTACTCCTAATCCAGATATACTTTGCAATCGTGAGATTAAATTCAATGTATTTCTAAATGAAGCAAAGAAAATGGGTGCAGATTTTATTGCAACTGGGCACTATGCTAAAATTGCAAAATATAAAGATCACTATGTACTTGATACTCCAAAAGATAATTCAAAAGACCAAACTTATTTTTTACATGCATTATCAAGTGAACAACTATCTCAAGCTATGTTTCCACTTGGAGACTTAACAAAAAAAGAAGTTAGAGAAATAGCAAGAGAGCACAATCTTCCAGTTAGTGATAAAAAAGATAGTACAGGAATCTGTTTTATTGGTAATCAAAGATTTGATGAATTTATTACACAACATTTAAAAGCAATTCCGGGTGATATTATAGATGAAAATGGAAAAGTATTAGGAAAACATAAAGGTCTAATTTGTTACACCTTAGGTCAAAGAAAAGGTATTGGTCTTGGGGGTATCAAAGAAAATGAATCAGCTGGTAACATTCATAATCCATGGTTTGTAGCCAAAAAAAATATGGATAATAATACATTAACCGTTGTACAAGATACTAACCATCCCTTACTTATGAACCAAAATGTTGAAGCTAGTCATATGCATTGGGTATTAGATGAAGCACCTAAAGTTGGTGATAAATTAATGGCACAAATTCGTTATCGACAACAAAAACAAGCTTGTACCATAACAGAAATTAATGGTGATAAAGTTCTAGTACAATTTGACAAACCTCAAAGAGCTGTCACTTTAGGTCAAAGTCTTGTTTTATATGATGGTGAATATTGTCTTGGTGGTGGATTTATAAGTAATTACTATTAATTATAAACACTATATTAATTTTAAAATATTTGGGTTGGTAGAAAATTACCAATCCCATTAACTTAGTAAAAATAAATATATACAAAATTTTATTTGCTCATACAGCACCTCCCTACTTTTAGAACAAATTCATTTTTAAATGTTATAATTTCAACTTCAATTAATCTAGCACAGATTAGATATGGAAGAAAGCGATCCTTTCAAGATGCGCCGAGAACCTTGGATATAGATATAATATTTTTTGATAATAAAAAAATAAATACTCAAAATTTAATTATTCCTCATAAAAATTGGGCAAGTAGAGAGTCCGTGATTATTCCTTTAAAAAGGATAAAATAATGAATAAAAAAGTAATGGTAGGTATGAGTGGAGGAATTGATTCTTCAGTTACAGCTTATATGCTACAAAAAGATGGATATGAAGTTGAAGGTGTTTATTTAAAACTTCATAATAGAACTGATGGTTATCATGAAAGAAACCTTGGATATATCGAAGATGTAGCAAAATTTTTAAATATCAAATATCACATTTTAGATTTAGCAGATAAATTTACTGCTGAAATTTATGATTACTTTGTAGAATCATATTTAGAAGGTACTACTCCAAATCCTTGTGTTAAATGTAATAAACAAATTAAATTTGGCGCTATGCTAAAATTTGCGCAAGATCAAGGTTCAAGTTATTTAGCAACAGGACATTATGCAAAAACTGATGGTAAATTCTTTTATGAAGCTGATGATAAAACAAAAGATCAAAGTTATTTCTTATCTCAAGTTGACAAAGTTGCACTTCCTTTTATGATGTTTCCTCTAAGTACTTATAAAAAAGAAGATATTGTAAAATTTGGAGCTGAACTAGACTCCGCATACAAAAGAATCACAGAAAAAAATGAATCTCAAGAAATTTGTTTTGTTGAAACTGTTTACACTGATGTAATAAAAAAACACTCAAATATTGATAGGCCAGGAAAAGTTCTTGATGAAGAAGGAAATGTTGTGGGTGTTCATAAAGGTTATGCTCACTATACAATAGGGAAAAGAAGAGGATTCACAGTTTATGGAGCTCATGATCCACATTTTGTCACAAAATTAAATCCAAAAGATAACACAATTACAGTTGGTAAAAAAGAAGCTTTAGAAGTAAATGAAGTAGTTGGAATCAATTTAAATATGTTTATTGATGATATTGATTTTGATTGTACTGTAAAGCTAAGATACAGATCAACATCAATACCATGTCATGTAAAAATTGAAAATAAAAAAGCTTATATTACATTAAAAGAAGCAGCATTTGGGGTTGCAGCTGGACAATTAGCTGTATTTTATGATGGACAAAAAGTAATTGGAAGTGCTTGGATAGAAGAAACTAAATAAATCTAAAAAGATTTATTTAATTTCATAATTTAGGAGTTAAATCTCCTAAATTAGTTTTATATTTAAAATGTATATTCTACGCTTGCTAATACTTTGTTATAATCATCATCTGATAATTCAGCAGTAACATCACCATATAAAATCGAAGCAGCTAAAGATTCAGTAATTGGATAAGTAGCAGTTAAATTTAACTCTTTTTCTTTATCATCACTTGAACCATAAGTACTTTGTCCATATAATACACCCAATTCTAAATCAGCGATTGTATATCCTAAAGAACCATAGATAGTTCTAGCATCTGCTTCATAAACTTGATTACCATCTTCAAAAGGAGATATATTATCACCTTCTGCTGCTAACATACTTCCAGCACCTGTATCTTTATCAGTTTTGATATATCCAAAAGCTGCTGAAATTCCTGCTAATGATGTATTTAATTCAAGATGCCCAATAGATCCATCATCTTGTGTATCTTCACTTGAAATAGCATAATGAGCAAGTACACCAAACATATCAGCTGTAAATGTTGTTTTTAATCCATACCAATCTGCAACATCTGGAGCAGAATATGCATAAGGATTAAATTCTATACCTTCTAATCCTGCATATTTAACATCAATTACATATGCCCCTTTATTACCATTAAATTCATGAAAATCTTCACTTAAATCAATTCCTGATTCAGCTTTTCTTTGAGTATAACCTAAAACAACAGTTGTATCAGGAATTGCTGTAATAGCAGCAACTACAGCTTCATGATAATCACCTAACCATTCTAAATCAACTGCTTGTCTACCAGCTGTTAAAGCAAAACCTTCAATTGCATATTTAATATAAGCTTCAGTCATTAAAGAGTTATTTGAAAATGAATTATCTCTATCACCATCTTCAACTTCACCTAGGTCTAAATTACCTTTAAACTCAGCCTTTGCATTTAAACCATAAAATGAACCTGTTTCAAATCCTACAGTTGCATTACCATTTCCAAATCCAGAATCAGCAGTTCCACCTTTATTATCATACTTTTCACCATAAAGTGATAACCCTCCTGATACTTTACCTTCTTTAAATGCAGAATCAATAGAATCTGCACCAAATGCCATAGTTGAACTTAAAATTAATCCACTTGCTATTAAACTTACTGTTTTACCTTTTAAAAGGTTTTTCATTTTTTTTCCTTATATATAAAATAATTTTTTGAATAATCACTTATCGCAATTATGATTACTCTTTTCGAAGAACAATCAAATTATAACACCTAACAATATTAAAATAAACACTATTATCGTATATAATTTATACAAATCAAATAGTAGATTTTATTTGTTGCTTATGATAATCATTATTATTATAAGCATTTTTATCTTAATTATTAATTAACTTAATATTCATTAAGTACACTTTGGATAAAATAAGAACAATAATCAAACCCAAGGAATTTTTATGTCAACATTTAAACTTTTTAGTGGTTCAGCTAATCCTGAATTTGCAACAAAAGTAGCAGAATATTTAGGTATGAATGTATCTAATGCCACTCTTAATAAATTTAGTGATGGTGAAATCTCAGTTCAAATTACAGAAAGTGTAAGAGGACAAGATGTATTTATAATCCAACCAACATGTGCACCAGCTAATGATAATCTAATGGAATTATTAATAATGGTAGATGCTCTTAAAAGATCAAGTGCAAAATCTATTTCTGCTGTTATTCCATATTATGGATACGCAAGACAAGATAGAAAAGCAGCTCCAAGAGTTCCTATTACTGCGAAATTAGTTGCTGATATATTAGAAACAGCTGGTATTTCAAGAGTTGTAACAGTTGATTTACATGCAGCTCAGATTCAAGGATTTTTCAATATTCCTGCTGATAATTTATTTGGTTCAATTTTATTTGCTAATTATATAAAATCAAAAAATTTAAAAAATCCAATTATTGCAAGTCCAGATATTGGAGGGGTTGCACGAGCTAGGTCTTATGCTGATAAATTAGGATATGATTTAATTATTGTTGATAAAAAAAGAGAAAAAGCTAATATGTCAGAAGTTATGAATATAATTGGTGACGTAAAAGGTAAAGATGTTATATTAGTTGATGATATGATTGATACAGCTGGAACTATTGTAAAAGCTGCTGAAGTTTTAAAGAAAAAAGGCGCAAACTCTGTAATGGCTTGTTGTACACATGGAGTATTAAGTGGACCTGCTTATGAAAGAATAGAAAAAGGCGAGCTAGACGAGCTTGTAATCTCAGACACGATTCCTACACAATTAAATGCTAAAAAGATAACAATTTTAACAGCATCAACCATGATAGGTGAAGCAATCAGAAGAATTCATAATAATGAGTCTGTTAATTCAATTTTCATAGGTTAATGTTAAAATCAAAAAAATATGATATAATTTGTCATGTTATTTACAATATAAGGAAACAAAATGAAAAAAATATTATTATCAACAATAGCTTGTGCTACTATGGTTTTGGCTGCAAACAGCAATTATAAATATGAAATTACGCCAATGTTTGGAGGAGCTTTTACTGAAGGTAATCTAGATTTAGAAAGAAATTATACTAATGCTGGATTAAACATAGGATTTAATTTATTCGATTCTGCATTCGATCAAGTTGAATTAGGTTTTTTAAGAAGTACTGAAGATGTAGATTATACTAATAATACTGATACTGGAATTACTAGAGTATTCACTAACTTAGTAAAAGATTACTCATTAACTGAAAACACTTCATTATATGCATTAGTTGGATTTGGTGCAGAAATTTTTGATGATGAAAAATTTGGAAATGAAGATGGATTATTCGGTAACTATGGTTTAGGAATTAAATATAAACTTGCTGACCAATTATCAATCAAATTAGATGCAAGACATTTAATTGAAACTGACCACGGTGATAGTAACTTATTATATAACATCGGATTTGCTATTCCATTTGGTGAAGTTGCAAAACCAGCTCCTGTAGTTGTTGAAGCTCCAGCTCCTGTTGTTGTTCCAGCTCCTGTTGCTGCACCAAAAGATTCTGATAATGATGGTGTTATCGATGCATTAGACCAATGTCCAAATACTATGGCAAAAGCAAAAGTTGATGCTGTTGGATGTATGACTTTAGTTAATTTAGATATTAACTTCGATACTAATTCTGCAGTAATTAAAGATGGTTATAGCCCAAGAATTGCTGAATTCGCAAGTATGTTAAGACAAAATCCAAAATTAAGTGCTACTATTGAAGCACATACAGATTCTGTTGGTTCAAATGCTTACAATCAAAAATTATCTGAAAGAAGAGCTGCTTCTACTGTTGAAGCTTTAAAAGCACTTAAAGTAGATCCTGCAAAAATTAAAGCAGTTGGTTATGGTGAAACTAAACCTGTTGCTTCAAATGCTACTGTTGAAGGTAGAGCAGAAAACAGAAGAGTTAATGCTGTATTAAACAGATAATTTTATTTATTACTGTTACAAAAAGGGGTTAAGATTTTTTCTTAGCCCCTTTTTTTTTAGAAATTAATTTTTTTCAGCATAAAAACATTTTTTTTAGTTATAATTTGGAATATTATTAAAAAGGAAAAAGTAATGAAAAATATTTTGCTTACTTCAATTTTATGCGCTTCTTCGCTTTTTGCAGCTAGTGATCCTAGTCATACTTATAGTTATGAAGTTACGCCATTTGTATCTGGAATATTAACAGATAGTAAAGCTGGATTAAAAGATGATAATTATTTTAATGGTGGAATTTCATTAGGAAAAAATATTGATGACTCTTTTATAGATCAAATTGAAATTGTTTATATGAGAAGTGATAGTCTTGAATATGAAAATTCAAATGGAAATACTAATATAAATAGAGCATTTTTAAATGCTGTTAAGAAATTTGCTATTACAGATAGATTTGCTGCATATGGTTTAGCTGGACTTGGTTATCAAGATGTAACTCAAGAATTAGGGGATTTAGAAGATTCTGCAGTTTTTAATTATGGTGTTGGATTAAGATATGATATTCCTTATTATGGAATTGCTGTAAAAGGTGATATCAGACATTTAATTGCTGTAAAAAATACTCAAAATGATTTCATGTACACATTAGGACTTGCAATGCCTCTTGGCAAAAAGAATTCAGATGTTGTTGCTGCAAAAATTCCTGTAGTTGCGCAAGCTGCTGAACCTATAGATGGTGATGATGATAATGATGGTGTATTAAATTCAAAAGACTTATGTCCAGAAACTGCACCTGGTGCAAGAGTTGATATAAATGGTTGTGAAATAAAGAATGATGATGATAAAGATGGCGTTTTAAATAATTTTGATAAATGTCCTAATACTTCGGCAGGTATAAAAGTTAATAAAGATGGTTGTGTTGAAATTGTTAATTTAAATATTAATTTTGACAATGACTCATCTGAAATTAAAAATCAATATAGAAAAAATTTAGAAACATTTGCAAATACATTAAAACAAAATAAGTCATTAACAGCAGTTATTGAAGCACATACTGATTCAAAAGGTAGTGATGCTTATAATCAAAACTTATCTGATAGAAGAGCTATATCTGTGCTTAATGCATTAAAAGCTTTAGATATTAAAGCATCTAGACTAAGTTCTGTTGGATATGGTGAATCTCAACCAATTGCCACAAATGATACAGAAGCTGGAAAAGCTTTAAATAGAAGAGTTACTGCATTAGTAAATCAATAAAAAACCTCTAAGATTTAGGATTCTCCTAAATCTTAAGCTCTATAATATTACTTTTAAATCATTTAACTATAAACTTACAAAACTTTAGATACAATCGCGATATAATAAATTAAACAATAAACAAAATATAGGAATAACCCTTGCAAAAAAATATTAGAAACTTTAGTATTATTGCCCATATTGACCATGGAAAATCAACACTTGCAGATAGAATAATCCAAGAATGTGGAGCAGTTGCTGATAGAGATTTAAGTGCTCAAATGATGGATACAATGGATATTGAAAAAGAAAGAGGGATTACAATTAAGGCTCAAAGTGTAAGGCTTAATTATGTAAAAGATGGGCAAGATTACATCTTAAACCTAATTGACACTCCAGGACACGTTGATTTCTCTTATGAAGTAAGTCGTTCTCTTGCATCATCTGATGGTGCACTTTTAATTATTGATGCAACTCAAGGTGTTGAAGCACAAACTATTGCAAATGTTTATATTGCTATGGAAAATGATTTAGAAATTCTTCCAGTTGTAAATAAAATCGACCTTCCAAGTGCTGATCCGGATAGAGTTTTAGAAGAAGTTGAAGAAGCTATTGGAATTGATTGTACCGAAAGTAATTTAATCAGCGCAAAAACAGGTGTTGGAGTAAAAGACTTAATAGATGCAATAGTTGATAGAGTTCCTCCACCAGTTGGTGACACAGATGCTCCTACAAAAGCTTTAATCTATGACTCTTGGTTTGATAATTATCTTGGTGCATTAGCACTTGTTAGAGTTTATGATGGAAGTATTAAAAAAGGTCAAATGCTTAGAATGATGAATACAAAAGAAGAACATCAAGTTCTTAACTTAATGTATCCACATCCAAGAAAACCAACAAAAACAAATGTTATTGAAACGGGTGAAATTGGAATTGTAGTTTTAGGTCTTAAAACAACTAATAGTATTGCAGTTGGTGATACAATGACTGATGCAAAAAATCCAACAGCAGAAGCTATTGATGGATTTGAACCTGCTAAACCATTCGTATTTGCAGGAATTTACCCAATTGAAACAGATAAATTTGAAGATTTAAGAGATGCTTTAAATAAACTACAATTAAACGATAGTTCAATCTCTTTTGAACCTGAAAGTTCAGCAGCTCTTGGAAGTGGATTTAGAACAGGATTTTTAGGAATGCTTCATATGGAAGTAATCAAAGAAAGACTAGAACGGGAGTTTGACTTAGATTTAATAGCAACTGCACCAACGGTTATTTATGAAATTTTAAAAACTGATGGTACAAAAATTTCAATTCAAAATCCAAGTGAATTACCAGCACCAAATTATATTGATACAATTTTTGAACCTTATGTAAAAGCAACTATTTTAGTACCTGATGAGTTCTTAGGAAATGTTATAAAACTTCTTAATGATAAAAGAGCCATACAAAATAAAATGGATTACATTGGAAAAAGAGTTTTACTTGATTATGATATTCCTATGAATGAAATCGTAATGGATTTTTATGATAAATTAAAATCAACAACAAAAGGTTATGCATCATTTGATTATGAACCAATTGGGTTTAGACCAGGTGTTTTACAAAAATTAGATATTAAAGTTGCAGGTGAAGTAGTAGATGCCCTTTCTATTATTGTTCCTGAAAATAAAGCTCTTTCAAAAGGAAGAGAATTTATCAAAGCCTTAAAAGAATTAATCCCAAGACAACTTTTTGAAGTTGCTATTCAAGCAAGTATTGGAAATAACGTAATTGCAAGAGAAACTGTAAAATCAACAGGTAAAAACGTAACTGCAAAATGTTATGGTGGGGATATTACAAGAAAAAGAAAATTACTAGAAAAACAAAAAGCAGGTAAGAAAAGAATGAAAGCAATTGGAAAGGTAAATGTACCACAAGAAGCATTCATGGCCGTGTTGAAGATTTAATCTTCAGCACATCTTCTGCGTTGTCACTTCAATTTTAAATGCTCATGTACTTGTAGTACACTCCGCTTTAAAATCAAAGTTCCGCCTTGAATCTGCACTAAATCTTAAATCTCAACAATGCTGTTAAAAGTTTTCTGAAAAATTATAGATTAATTCATAATCTAAAAATATTACTTTGCATTCAATAAAACCATCTTTTTTCCTTTTTAATAGTCTACTATGGTTTCCATCAATTATTAAACATTCATCAATGACCTTCTAAATAATTCCAATCATTATATCAAAATCTGAACTTTACTCTTAACATGTGAGCATTTTCAAAATAGCGTAAAGAAAAATCTATCTAAATTCGTAAAGAAATTTGAACTGTTTGAAGACTGAGGTACGAAGTCAAGTTTTCAAATTTTAGAATTTTGATATATTTTTTAGCTATTTTAGAACTAGTGAACGCTTTTCTTTTGTTTCTTTTCTTTACTAAAAAGAAAAGAAAAAAGCATCACAACAAAGAAATATACATAATTTATGATATTATTATTTTTATGTTATGTATAACCTGTAAAAATCTATCATTACAAATCATCTGCAAAGATTGCCAAAAAAATCTTCTAATCCCCTCTTTCCATAAAAGAGAAATAGAAGATGGCTTTTTTAACTACTCTTTTTATACTCTTTCAGAACTTGAAGATTTAATCTCTTCAAAATACTATTTTCATGGAGATAGAGTTTTTAATATTCTTGCAAAACTATCTTTTGCTAAATTTGCTCAAAATTTCACTTTTTCAAACCAAGTTTTTGCAATTCCTATTGATGACCACACAAGACATGACTTTTCACACACTGCAATTCTTGCAAAACATCTAAAATCACAATTCATCACTCCAAAATACAACTGCTTAAAAGCTTCAAATATAGTTAAATATGCAGGAAAAGATTTAGAATTTAGACAAAAGAATCCAAGACGTTTTAAAACTACAGATATAAGTAATCAAATGACAATTTTATGTGATGATTTAATCACAACAGGTGCTACAATTAAAGAAGCGAAAAAGGCTCTTGAGAAAAAAAATAATCAGGTTCTGTTTTCTTTAACCCTAGCTGATGCAAAACTTTAGTATAATCTGTTTTTTACTAAAGGGAATAAAGTGATAGGAATAATTGATTACAACATGGGAAACTTAGCAAGTGTTTATAATGCTTGTAAACTAATAGATGCACAAGCAACTATAGTTAAAAATCCTGAAGATTTAAAAAATTTCAATAGAGTAATATTGCCAGGTGTTGGAGCATATAAAGATGCTATGGAACACTTAATAAAAACTGGAATGAACGAGGCTGTTTATGAGTTTGCAAAAAGTGGAAAACCAATGATTGGTATTTGCCTCGGTATGCAACTTTTATTCGAAAGTTCTCAAGAATTCGGTCATACAGATGGCTTAGGATTAATTGATGGCGAAGTTATAAAATTTGATAAATCTAAAATGCATGAAGATTTCAAGATTCCTCACATGGGATGGAATACTATTAAAAATAAAGAACACGCTTTATTTGAAGGATTAAAAGATCCTTACTTATATTTTGTTCATTCTTATCATGCAGTTACAAGTGAAAAAAATATCATAGGTACTACAACTTATGGTTATGATTTTACAAGTGCTGTTAATAAAGACAATATTTATGGATTTCAACCACACCCTGAAAAATCTCATGATAATGGATTAAAAATTTTAAAAAACTTTATAAATTTAAAATAATAAAGGATAATCTATGAAGACTATTGCAATAACAGGTGCTAGTGGTTTTGTAGGAACAAGTTTAATAAAATATTTTTCTGCTCTTGAATATAAAGTTATTACAATAGCTAGAGATGTTTTAAATAATCAAGAAAAATTAAATGAGATTTTAAATTCAAGCGATATAGTTATAAATTTAGCAGGTGCTAATATTATAAATAGATGGAGTGAATCTTATAAAAAGCTGCTTTATTCAAGTAGAATTGATACTACTTCAAAAATTGTAAATACAATTAAAAATATACAAAACAAACCAAAACTTCTTATCTCAACATCTGCTGTTGGAATTTATGATAATAAAGAAACATATAACGAAAATGGAAATTATTCAAATGATTTCTTATCAAAATTATGTCAAGATTGGGAAAATGAAGCTTCAAAAGCTAAAAGTGACTCAACTAAAGTATCTATTTTTAGATTCGGAATAGTTATGGGCAAAGATGGTGGAGCTTTACAAAAAATGATAACACCATTTAAACTAGGACTTGGTGGAGTTATTGGAAATGGTAGCCAATCTTTCTCTTTTATTCATATTGATGATTTATTAAATGCTTACAAATTTGTAATTGAAAATGAATATGAAGAGATATTTAATCTAACAGCTCCTGAGCCAACTACAAATAAAGGTTTAACCCTTGCTTTAGGAAAAACACTAAAAAGGCCTACTATACTTCCAGTTCCTGAATTTGTATTAAACCTTATTTTTAGTGAAGGTGCAAAAGTTTTAACTGATGGACAAAGTGTAGTTCCTAAAAAGTTACTAGATTTAGGATTTAAATTTAAATTTAAAACAATAGAAAACACAATAGATAATTTGTGTAAATAAAATTAAAAAATAAGGATTTATATATGGATATTCTACCAGCGATTGATTTAAAAGATGGAAAAGCAGTAAGACTTAGTAAAGGGCTTATGGATAGTGCTAAAATCTACTCAGATGAGCCATGGCAAGTGGCAAAGAGATTTGAAGAGTTAGGGTCTAAATGGGTGCATATCGTTGATTTAAACGGAGCATTTGAGGGGAAACCTGCAAACCTAGAACAAATCAAAAAAATTAGAGAAAACTGTAATCTAAAAATCGAACTTGGTGGTGGGATTAGAGATGAAGAAACTATTAAAATGTATGTTGAATTAGGAGTTGATAGATTAATTCTTGGTTCAATTGCTGTTAAAAATCCACAGTTTGTAAAAGATATGGCAGCAAAGTATCCAATCGCTGTGGGAATTGATGCCATGAATGGAATGGTTGCAGTAGAAGGTTGGGCAGAGGTTTCAACAATGAAAGCTACTGATTTAGCACAAGACTTTGCAAATGCAGGAGTTCAAGCTATTATTTGTACTGATATAAGTAAAGATGGAATGCTTTGTGGTGTAAATGTAGAGTTCACTGAATCAATTGCACTTGCATCTAATGTTGATACTATTGCCTCTGGCGGTGTAAAAGACATAAACGATATTATTAACTGTAAAGCAAATGGAAATATTTCAGGTGTAATAGTTGGAAAAGCATTTTACGAAGGAACACTTGATTTAGAAGAAGCTTTTAAAGTACTTTAATGTGCTTAATCATTTCAATTATATTTACAGCTCTTGCATATACATTTTTTGAAGATGGAAATATGCAAGGATTTTATATAAATATCTCTATCGCCCTATTTTTTATTTTATTAATGATAAGAAATATTATCAAAACTAAAAAAGAAAGAACTAATTAAAAAATACTCTTGACAATATATTTTTCATATGATAATATTATCATATGAAAAATATGACATATAAAGAGTATAATCATGAAAAAAACATTTAAAGTAAACAATATTTCTTGTTCTAGTTGTGTAAATTTAATTAAAGGTTCATTGGAAGATGATTTTGGACATATAGATATAGATTTATCTACAACACCTAAAGAAGTAACAGTTGAGATTGAAAATAATGAAAAAGAGAATTTTTTTAAAAAAGAGATGAGCGAAATTGGTTTTGATATCATTGAGTAGCATATTATGAATAAATCAAATGAACTTATTCGTTCTTGCTGTGAGGATATTAGTCATATCTCTGATATAAAAAAGAAACTACCTACAAATTATCAATTAGATGAATTGAGCAATATTTTTAAAGCATTAGGCGATCCAATTAGAGTGAAAATTTTATTTGCACTTTTAAAATATGAAATATGTGTTGGAGAAATGGTTAATTTGTTACAATTACCACAATCTCATGTTTCCCATCAATTGAAAAAATTAAGAAAATATAATATTGTAGATTTTAAAAAAGATAAAAAAATGTCTTTTTATTACATTAAAAATGAATTTATAAAAACCTTATTAGAAACTACTCTAAAAGGTATAAAGGAAGATCAATGGCAAAAGAAACAATAAAACTAAATATTTCAGGTATGACTTGTGTAAATTGTTCTAATGGAATTGAAAAAGCTGTAAATAAGCTAGATGGTTTAGAATCATCAAAAGTAAGTTTTGCTTCAAATGAAGGTGAATTTTCTATTGATAATAAACTTTTAAATAAAGAAACTTTAATTAGTAAAATCAAAAAACTAGGTTATGGAGTTGAAGAAGATTTAAAAGCTTTAGAAAAAGCTAAACTTATAGATTATAATAAATTGAGAAATATTTTTTCTATAAGTATGACCTTAACTATAGTTATGTTTTATTTTGCATTCTTTCCAATTGAAAATAGCCAAAACAATCAATATATTATGTTTGTTCTAGCAACAATCGTGCAGTTTTATGCAGGAAGAAGATTTTATACTTTAGCTTATAAGGCTGTTAGTAATAACAATTATGATATGAATGTATTAGTTGCTTTAGGTACTAGTGCTGCATATTTTTATTCTGTTTTTGTAGTCTTTTTCCCTTCACTATTTCCTGAAAATTTACGATTTTTATATTTTGATGGTGCTGCTGTAATAATTAGTTTTATTCTTTTGGGACGTTTACTTGAAGAACGTTCAAAAGCAAAAGCTACAGATTTTTTGAAAAAACTTATGGACTTAGCTCCTTTAAATGCAACATTAATTTGTGAAGATGGTAGTTTTAAAACTGTTCTGGCTAGTGAACTAAAAGTTGGTGATAAAGTTTTAATAAAAACAGGTGAGAAAATATCTACGGATGCAGTTATAAGTAAAGGAAGTGCTGATATTGATACTTCTATGATTACAGGGGAATCAATGCCTGTATACAAAACTATCGGTGATGAAGTAATTGCTGGAACTTTAAATACAACTGGAGTTATAGAAGTTGTAGTATTAAAGCAATCAAATGATACTACATTATCAAAGATAATTACACTTTTAAGTACTGCACAAAGTAAAAAACTTCCAATAAGTAGATTTGCTGATAATGTTGCAAATATTTTTGTTCCAACGGTTATTATCATTTCAATTCTTACTTTTTTCGCTTGGTATTTTATAGTAGGAAATGCTTTAAATGCTATTTTAGCATCTATCTCTGTTTTAGTTATTTCATGTCCTTGTGCTTTAGGTCTTGCAACTCCTATTGCAATTGTAAGCTCAGTTGGAAAAGGTGCACAAGAAGGAATATTAATAAAAAATCCTGAAATTCTTGAAATTATAAAAGATATAAAATATGCAGTATTTGATAAAACAGGAACTATTACAAAAGGAATTATTTCAGTTAAAGATGCAATTTATGAAGAAAAATATTTAGATATTTTAGCATCACTTGAAACAAAAAGTGAACATCCCATCTCAAAAGCAGTTGTAGTTTTTGCACAAACAAAAAATATACTCATAAATAAAGAGTTTGAAAATATCAAAATAATTGCAGGCCTTGGAATTAAGGCAATATATGAAAATAAAGAAATATTGATAGGTTCTTTATCTTTTTTAGAAAAAAATAGCATTAACTTAGATAGTAAGTATTTAGATTTTTATAATACCTCATTAAATAATGGAGCAGGTGTTATTTTAGCATCTATTGAAAAAAAGTGTGTTGCTGTTTTTGCTTTAGAAGATAGTATTAAAGATGGAGCAAAAGAGTTAATAGCAGATTTAAAAGCAAAAAATATTACTCCTATATTATTAACAGGGGACAATCAAATTACTGCAAATAGTGTTGCAAAAGAGCTAAATATTGATAAAGTTTATGCCCAAGTTTTACCTGATGAAAAATATAAAGTGATTATAGAACTTCAAAAAGAAGCAAAAGTTATGTTTGTTGGTGATGGAATAAACGATTCACCATCTATTAAACAAGCAGATATTGGTATTACTTTAAATTCTGGTTCTGATATTACAAAAGATGCTGGAGATATTATCTTAATAAATAATGATTTAAAAGCAGTATCAAAAAGTATAAATTTATCTATTGAATCAATGAAAGTAATAAAACAAAATTTGTTTTGGGCTTTTATTTATAATGTAGGAGGTATTCCCTTAGCAGCTGGAATCTTCTATCCTATTTTTGGAGTAATGCTAACTCCTATGTATGCAGGAATTGCAATGAGCTTTTCATCTGTAACTGTTGTATTAAATTCTTTACGTTTAAAATTTAAAAAGATTTAGTGAGAGATAATTATTTATCTCTCACTTTTCTTTTTTAATCCTCAACATGCTAAGCAAAGATTTAAAATAGGCAATTGTCTCCTCTTTTTCTTCATGAGTTAATATATTCATCATATTTTGCACTACTATTGATTATTATCTCCATGGCATGAAGCACTATTTCTTAAAAGTACTTGTTTTCCAAGTTTAACTTATATATTTAGCTTTCAATAATTATGCATAGACAAACAGAAATTCATATTTCCACGTTGCTTCCTTATTAGATTACTATAATTCAACATATAAAAAATCAAAGGATATAAAATGAAAAAATTAACAATCATAGTTTTAGTAGCAGGTTTATTTGCTGGAAGTTTATTTGCAAGTGAAAATAATTCAATGATGGGGATGGATAAAGAAAAATGTATGGCAATGTATAAATCAATGCACCAAGATGTAAAAAAAAATAGTTCATCAAAACTTGAACAACATCAAAATATTCTTAATCCTGATAGATCTGAATCTCAATTATATGAGGGATGATTCAATATTAGCTTAAATAATTTTTTTCTTGTAGTTTTTCAATAAACCTTCAGGTCTTTACTTGAAGGTTTTTTATTTATATTTAAAAATACAGAGAAAAAGTAGTTCCCTCATTTAATCTAGATTCTACTGTAATTTTAATATTATAATCTTTACATATTTTATTAACAATACTTAAACCAATTCCAAAACCACCTTGTTCTTCTGTTGCTCTATAATATCTGTTAAATATATCTTTAATTTTTTTTTCTTCTATTCCAATTCCATTATCTTTAATAATTAAAGTTTTATTTTTTAATGATATATCTATCTTTCCACTCATTTTATTGTATTTAATTGCATTAGACACTAGATTATTAAAAACTCTTACAAAATCATCTTCATTGATTTTATATTTAAAATTATTTAAATTTGTATTGATTGTAATTTTCTTTTTTGAAGCTAGGGGCTCAAAATATTTTAATTGTTCTTTTATTGTATTATCCAAAAATAATTCATTTATGATTTTTTCTGTTTTATTCTTTGCTAAGAATATATATGTTAAATCTTTATATATTTCTGATACTCTTCTAGCACTTAGTCTTACTCTTTCAATTTGTCTAGGTGTCAGATCTTCAGATTCTATTGACATCAAAATTGCACTTATTGGTGTATTTAACTCATGGGTTGTATCTTTAATAAAAGTATTTATTCTTTTTCTTTCTTCTTTTATTGGTTTTAAAAATAACCTTGCAAGATAAAATCCAATTAATGAAATAATTGAATAAATTAAAACAAAAAAGAAAATAATATCAACTCTTAATTTTTCAATTTTTTCAAAATATAAATTCTCTTCGATGGCAATATAAAAAATTCCTAAATGCCCTAATGTTGACTTGTCAATTAATACAAAATGTTTTTCGTGTTGTATTAAATCTTTTGAAAAATCTATATTATCATCTAAATTCCCAAAAGTCTTTTCTTTCTTTTCGTTATAAAAAGAAATTTTATAATCATTTGTTTCTAATAATTTATCATAATTTAAAGGAGTATTTGACATATGCGAGAATATTATTTGTGAAGATATTTTAGATGTGACATTTTGCATATTTGATTTTGTTAAATCAAAATATAAAGTTCGTTCATTTTGATAGTACAAAAATGCCACCAATATCATCAGAATAAAAGATGAACCTAAATAAAGAGTTAAAAACCTAATAAAGGTTGTTTTTTCACTATTTGTTAAATCTATAACCAACTCCTCTTGTATTTGAAATAAACTCTTCTCCAAGAATTTTTCTTAGATTTTTTATATATGTTCTAACAGTAGATGCATTTGGTGAGTCCTCATAAGACCAAACATTTGTACTTAACTCTTCAATACTTACTGTTTTATTATTATTTATTAAATATAGTAAAATCTCACACTCTTTTTTTGCAAGATGTATTTCTTTCTTGTCTTTTTTTATAAATAGATTTAATCTATCAAGATAAATATTTGGAGAAATTTTTATTATTTCATCAGGTAAAATATTAAATAGTCTTTTTATATTATTTATTCTTATATCTAATTCTTTAAGTTCTACTGGTTTTTTAACATAATCATCACAACCTGAATCAAAACCTTTTTCAATATCATCTACCATATTTAAAGATGTTAAAAAAATAGCAGGTGTTTTTATATCATTTTTTCTAGCATTTTTTAATAAATCAAAACCATTAACTACAGGTACATTTACATCAAAAAGAAATAAATCAAATTTTTGAGAATAAATTAGTTCTTGTGCTTCATCTCCACTATATGCTGAAATAACTTCATAACCTTTATTTTGCAAGTGTTCTTCCATGATTTCATTTAGTAATATATCATCTTCAAGTAAGAGTATCTTCATTAAAATCCTTTGAAGAATTTTAGCATAAAGAAGATTTATTAAATCTTCTTTCTTTGAGATTAGACTCTCCTCACATACTCCACATTCTTCTGATAACATTAAGAAAAAAAGGATTTAAAATGTTTGATTTTATGAATATGAATATGACACTATTTCATGGTTTTTCAATGTTTATTTTTTGGGCAATATTTTTTTATTTAATATTATCAATAGATAAAAAAGAAAAATCATCAGTAATAGATATTTTAAAAAAAAGATTAGCAAAAGGTGAAATATCTCAAGAACAATTTGAATCAATAAAAACTACATTAAAAGAAGGAAATTAAATATGAAGAAAATAATTTTATTTTTAGCACTAATAACAAGTTCAGTTTTTGCAATGGAAGGTAAAACTATGACAGTTTACAAATCACCTTCTTGTGGTTGTTGTACTAAGTGGATTGATATTATGAAAAGTAAAGGTTTTGAAGTAAAAACTATTGAAACCAATGAAGTTAATACTATAAAACAAAAGGCTGGTTTACAAGCTGGACAAACATCATGTCATACAGCATTTGTTGATGGCTATGTAGTTGAAGGGCATGTTGATTATAGTGCAGTTAAAAAAATGCTTGATGAAAAGCCTAATATTATAGGAATTACTGTTCCTGGAATGCCTATTGGAAGTCCTGGGATGGAGCAAGGAAATACTAAACAAGCTTATAATGTATTATCTGTAAATAAAGATGGTTCTACAGATGTATATGAAGCTCACTAAAAAATAAATATTTGATTGGATATTAATAAAATGAAAATACTTTTACTTGAAGATGATGTGATTTTAAATGAAATAATTGAAGAGCGTTTATTAACTTTAAAGTATGAGGTAACAAGTGTTTTTGATGGTGATATTGCCGAAGAACTAATATATGAAGAAAATTTTGACCTTCTTTTATTTGATGTAAATGTTCCAAATATTACTGGATTTGAGTTGTTAAATAATATTCGTCAAAATAATATTAATATTCCAACAATATTTATAACATCTAGAAATACTTCTGAAGATGTAAAAATAGGATTTAATTCAGGGTGTGATGATTATATTAAAAAACCATTTGATTTAAGTGAATTACAACTTAGAATTGAAAATATAAAAAAATTACGACAAATTGAAAGTGATGGACAAGTAAAAATTGATAAAGATACTTCATATAATTATGAAAGAAAAATCATTTTTAGAAATAATAAAGAGTTTAATTTATCAAAAATAGAATCAAAGATTTTAGAGTATTTCATAAAGAATAAAAATAAAACACTTTCAATAGACCAAATATCAGTAAATAATTGGCTTTATGATGAAGTTCCAGAAGCTACAACAATCCGAACTTATATTAAAAATCTAAGGAAAAAACTTAATGATAAAACAATAACAACTCTAAAAGGAATTGGGTATAGATTTAATATTAGATAATATTAATTAACTTATTTCTTATATAAATACATCTATAGCCCTATTTTTTATTAATGATAAGAATTAAGGAAGACAGAAATTTGTAAGAACTTACTTTTCAACCATAGTATAATGTAATTCTAAACCTTTAGACGTTGAAATAAATCCATTTATATTAATTGTCCCATCATGTACCATTTTATGATGTTCTTTACAAAGTGGTACGAGATTGTATTTATGGTTTGCATTTACATGACCTATAAAGCCATCTTTATTTGCCCTTGCTTGTTCTTTTATATGATGAACATCATCACAAGCTTTACCACAAATTACGCATGTTGATGCAAATACGCTGTTATTGTATTTTGAAGTTTTTCGCTGAGTTAATCGTTCAATTGAAGAGTAATCATCTGTTAATTTTTTTCTAATTTCATTTGCTATAGATAAAAACTCTTTATCCATATGAAGTGATTTCGCATACTCTAATCCATACATAGAAGAGCCACTTCCAAAGGCAAGTTTTCTATCAAATATAAGTTTATCTTCTTCATCTTTGTACATTACAGATAAATGAAGTGCTATTATATTTTTTAGTTTAGCAATCTCTTCAATTTCAGGGAGTTGGTGAAGATGAGTTGCAAAAACAAATATAGCTTCAAGTTTTGAAAGCTTTAAAATAGAACTTGCAACTATACTTAAACCACTCATAGTTTCTGTACTATGTGAGATTTCATCTCCTAAAATAAGTGAGTTTTTGCTAGCTCTATTAAATATATTTTTAAGTTCAAGCATTTCAACAGCAAAAGATGATAATCCTTTTGCAATATTATCAGCTCCTGAAATTCTAGTATAAACAGCATCAAAAATAGAAAATCTCATAGATTTACATGGTACATAAAATCCTGCTTGTGCCATAATAACTGCAATTCCAATAGCTTTCATAAGTGATGATTTTCCAGATGAATTAATACCGTAAAGTAAAACTCCATGCATTTTGTTATTATTCATATTTATAGGATTTGAATTTTTAATAATCACATTATCTTTATACTCTTTAGAAGCTAGTGATAATTCACCTAAGATAATATCATTTGTTACGTAAATCCCTTGCTCTTCATTTGCTTCGATTATTGGGTGTCGCAAATCAATTAATTCTAAAAAGTTTTCATTATCTTTTGACTTTACTATTTTTGGGCATGAATAATTGTATTTCTTTGCTGTTTTTATATTTGAAACTGTTAAATCAACTTCTGCAATAAACTGAACTAATTCTTCAAGTAAAATGGCAAATTTTTTCTCAAATTCTGCTATTTTTTCTTTAAATACTAGTTTATTTAATTCTATAATTTTTCTTAAATTATGAACATATTTATCTGAGATATCTTCAGTTAATTTACAAAAAATCTTCACAGAGTTTGTTTGAATTTTAATTGTAAAATCTTTAAATAAATATAACTCATCATCTACAATCAAGTGGGAATTCATAATCTCTTGCTTGATTAAATTAAATCTATTTTTTGTTAAAGTAAGAAAAAATCCTTCCTTATCAAGTCTATTTATTCCAACATAATTTACATCATCAGATTTAACATAAGATAAAATATGATTTCGTAAAAGTTCAAGTTTTGAATATAAAATATCATTTTGAACATTTAATTCATCAATTTGAGTATTTATTCCCTCACTTATCATATTTACTTCAACATCTTTTAGCATATATTTACCACTTACACTTAAATCAAATGTAGAATCAATTGATTGAATAAATAAGCTTAAATCAGCACTAGAACAAGGTGGAGTAATGAACTTATAGTTTTCCATAAAAGTTACAACTTCTTTTATACTAAGTAATGAATCATACAGATAATTCAGCTCAAAAGGATGAAGTCTATTTAGTTTTATTCTTCTTGTTAATCTTTCTATATCATAAATATTTGATAACTCATTTTCAATGGGAGCGTGATAATCATACAACTCTTTTGAAAGAGCAAGTCTTCTTAAAATCTCTTTGCTATCTTTTACTGGATGAGAAAGTCTCTCTTTTAAAAGTCTTTTACCCATTGCTGTTGATGTATTATTTATCAGTTTAATCAAACTTGGATTATGTGTCGTTTCTAGTACATTTAATTGCTCTAAAGCATTGTTTCCAAGATAAATATATCTGCTAACATCAAGTTTCTGAGGTGTTGAGAGTTTTTGAACAATATTTGAATCATGACCTATTACAAAATCAATTAAAACAGCAAGTGATTCCGTACTAAGAGGAACTCTTTCCATATCAAGATGTTCAATAGAAGTTAAAAGAGATTCTATATTAAATACATTTTTAAATAGCTCATTTTGATAAGATATTTTTGGTCTGAAATGTCCTATATGAAAAGTTTTTAAAGTAAGTTCTAAATAATCAATAACTTCTTTTTGATTTATACTTTTATCTGCAAAACTAACAATTATTTCATTTGTTTTATGCATATTCATATAATTAAATACTTCATCAAGAGCGAAAAATTTATCTTCACTTGTTCCATGAACTTCATTGTAATAACATTTTCCAGTTGTTACATCAATAGCACTATAACCAACTAAATAAATACCTCTTATTTGGTCAATCAATAATGAAGTGATATTATTTTCATCTTGGTCAAGTACAAAATCAAAGTTAGTTCCAGGACTTACAACTGTGTCTAAATATCTTGTAACATTAGGTGGGATTCCCTTTTGTTTTATTAAAACTACTGTGTATTTTTGCTCTGAAATTATTCTTGCTAAATGTTTTTCAAGTGAGATTGCAGGAACTCCTGCCATTATTGGGTTTTCTTTTGAATTTTCTAGTATAGATTTATTTTTTCTTGTTAATTGAATATTTAAAAGCTCTGCTATTTCTTTGGCTTTTCCTATTTTTTCTTCTTCATTATTTACTTCATAAACTTCAAAAAAAGTCCCTATTTCCATAAGAACAACTGTATTTTTTCCATACTTTTTTTCAAATAATTTTTGAAGTTTAAAATAAGTAATTGTTAATAAATCTTTTCTATTGGCTAAAAGTTCTGTTACTTCTTCTCTCACTTAGCTCTAACTCCTGTCCAGTTTCTAATAAAGGTTCTTTGTTCTTTTGTTAAATTTGCATCTTCATGTGCAAATATATAACTAGGTAATGGCATAGATGCATATGCTGTTCTATAAATATCTTTTAATTTTTTATCTTTTTCTTCTTGTGTATAATTTTCCCAAGTTGAGAAATTTAAAGCTTTTCTACCTTGTGTAACATGATTTGCTACAACCCAAGAAAATGGTGAAATATTTGAATACCAAGGCCATTTTGTTTCATTTGAATGACAATCATAACAAGCTGAGTGAAAAATCTGCATAACTTCTAAATCTGCTTTAATCTCTAAATCTCTTTGAACTGCAATATTTTCTTTATTTGGTCGAATAAATTGCATAACAATAAATACTATTAAAAAAATCAGTAATGCTCTTTTCATTATTCCTCACACATTAAGTTATATGGTCTTTTTAATTCTTCAATAAATAAAGCTACGCTCATATTTCGTCCTACTCGCTTAAACTCTTTACTATCAAAAAATATCAAAGTTGTTGGAATAGAAAATACAGTAAAGTGGCTTGTTATCTCTTTATCTAAGTCTGTTTTCACTTCAAAAAGTTTAAATTTAGGAAATCTCTTTGAAACTTCTTCTTCAATCTTTGGTTTTAAAACTTTACAAACAGAACAGTTTTCTCCTGAAAAATAAACCAATATAGGCTCACCTGTATCAATATTATTTTGTAACTGCTGTAGATTGTGAACTATTGTCATGACCATCCTCAATTTCATCACCAACACATTTCATTGGATCATCTTTATTTATATTAACTTGATATGCTTTTTCTCTAAAAATATCCTCTTTTGTTAAAGATATTCCTTTCATATGAGATAAAGGAAAAGCAAAAGCAACACCTTTTCCAGTCGTTGTAATATGAAGAGAGTGAATAATAGATTTTATTACAGCATTAACTAAGTGTTGCGGTAATAAAAATAACAATAACACATCATTTGCTTCAAATGAAGTTCTATAAAAATTCCCCATCTCTTCAAGACCTATACCATCAGCTCTTAATACAGTAACACCTGTTGCTCCTGCTTTATGTGCAGCAGCAATTGCATCTAATCTTTTATCTTCAGGAACAATTATTACAACTGCTGAAAACTGTAAAGATAAAGAGTGTCTAACTTTTGAACCATCAATATTAACTGTTGATAAATCCATATTATCAGCATCAATTAATGTATCTTTTAATAATTCTTCTTTTTCAATTTGAGTATTTGATTTAACTTCAAACTTCTCAATCAAAATTCCATAAAGCATAACTGTAATCATTGGAAATAGTGAAGCAAACGCAATAAGGCCAAACCCGTCAATTAAAGGATCTCTTCCTTCAATATTTGTAGCAAGTCCAATACCTAAAGCTGCAACTAAAGGTACAGTAACAGTTGAAGTCGTTACTCCTCCACTATCATAAGCAATAGGAACAATATATTTAGGAGCTATAAAAGTCAAAATTATTACAACTAAATATCCAACAATAATATAATAGTGAATATGTCCACCATCAACTATTCTAAAAGCTCCTAAAGCTATACCAATAGCAACTCCGAGTGCAACAAAAAGTCTTAGTGCAAAGTCATTTATTTTTCCATCACTAATCTCTTTTGCTTTTTTTGCAATTGCCATAAGTGCTGGTTCTGCCATTGTTGTTGAAAATCCTATTGCAAAAGCAAAAGCATAAATCATTAAAACAGATTCAGATTTAGTTAGTTGATAAGCCATTGTCTCACCAAGAGAGAATAGACCCATTTCAAGACCTAAAATAAAAGCATATAAACCAACTATTACTAAAATAAAACCTAAAAATACAGTTTTAATATTTTGAATATGTTTTTTTAATACAGCATATTGAAAAAATAGAATAATAATTAAAATTGGTAAAACATCTTTTACAACATTTGTTAAGCCCTCGATTACACTGATTAGTGTAATTTGAGTTGGATTTGAAACAACAGCTTTGACTACAATATCCGAAACCTCTTTTATTTCTACAAAGTTATAAACAAATACTCCATAAATTTGTACAAAAATCATAGGAGTTAATGAAGCAAAAGCAATAAGACCAAATCCATCAATAACAGGATTTCTTCCTTTTATATTTGAAGCTAGTCCAATTCCAAGAGCAGCAACCAATGGAACAGTAACTGTAGAAGTAGTAACTCCTCCTAAGTCATATGCAAGTCCAATTATCTCTTTTG
>JAHIWE010000150.1 GCA_018816105.1 bacterium
AGTTAGTTAAAGCTTTTGATATAAGTTTAGATTATGTTTATTCAAAATCCAAACAAGTTTTTGATGAATCTATTACTAGAAAAGTAAATAGATTTAGGCATGGTGAGAAAATTGAAAAATTAGAAGATAAGAATGTATTAATAGTTGATGAGGGTATTAATACAGGGTTAACAATGATGGCATGTATAAAAACTGCTATTAATTTAAAAGCTAAATCTATTTCAGTAGCAACTCCAATTTTACCAACAGCTAGTATTCCCACAATAGAATCAATTGCAGATGATTTGTATTTTGTAAAAAAATTAGATCATTTTGTCGCAATTAATTTTTATTATGATAGTTTAGATGATGTTAGCTTTGAAGATATAGAGAAAATAAATAAAGGATAAAAAATAATGTCAACAGTTTGTGAATTTGAATTAAGTGGAAAACAAGAGGTTTTTGAGTTTGGAAAAGTAGCTAAACAAGCTAATGGTTCAGTATTAGCAAGATTAGGAAATGCAGTAGTATTAGCAACAGTTGTTAGTGAATTTGATAACCCAGGAAGTGAAGACTTTACTCCATTAACTGTTCAATATATTGAAAAAACATATGCAGCAGCAAAATTACCAGGTGGTTTTATAAAAAGAGAAGGGAAACCAAGTGATTTTGAAACATTAACATCAAGAGTTATTGATAGAAGTTTAAGACCACTTTTCCCTAAAGGTTATGTTTATCCTACAACTATTACTGTAATGGTTTTAAGTGCAGATAAAAATGTAGATTTACAAACACTTGCTTTAAATGCTGCAAATGCTGCTTTATATACTTCTAATTTACCAATTAAAAAATCAGTTTGTGGTGTAAGAGTTGGAAAAATTGAAAATGAATATGTTATAAATCCTACTCCTGCTGAAATTGAAAATTCTGTATTAGATTTATATGTTGCTGGATCTAAAGATGAATTATTAATGATAGAAATGAAAACTATCTCTTCTAGTGAATTAATTGAAATTGATATTGAAGCATTTACAAAAGTTCATAATGCAAATGAAATGAATGAAGAAATGCTAGTTGAAGCAATTGAATTTGCGCAAAATGCATTAAAAGAAGCTAACTTAACTTATGAAAAAGGTTTTGAAGCTGTTTGTAAAGAAAAAGTTGAAGTTGAATTAATTCAATTCACAATTGAAGAATCTGTTATAAATTATGTAAGAGATAATTTTTCTAGTGATGTTAAAGAAGCAATAAAAAAATTAGCTAAAAGTGAAAGAGCAACTCAATTAAAAGATGTTGCAAAACTTATTTCTAAAAATGATTATTGTGTTACAAATGAGTTAGATTATTCAACTATTTATGAAGCAGTTTCAATTGTAAAAAGAGAAATTGTAAGAAATATGATAGTTACAGATAAAGTAAGAGCTGATGGAAGAGGGCTTAAAGATGTAAGACCAATTTCAATTGAAACTAATATTTTACCATCAACTCATTCATCTTGTTTATTTACAAGAGGAGAAACTCAAGCTTTAGTAGTTGGAACAATAGCAGGAGCTAAAGATGGCCAAATGTATGAGGTATTAACAGACAAGTCAACTTCTGTTGATAGATTTATGGTTCATTATAATTTTCCAGGATTTTCAGTTGGTGAAGCAAAACCTATGTTTGGTGTAGGTAGACGTGAACTTGGACATGGAAATTTAGCTAAAAAAGCACTAGAACCTACAATTGATGATGATTACAATGAAACAGTAAGATTAGTTTCTGAAATACTTGAATCAAATGGTTCTTCTTCAATGGCTACTGTTTGTGGAGGTTCATTAGCTCTAAAAGCAGCAGGTGTTCCTATTTCTGATTTAGTTGCAGGTGTTGCTATGGGAATGGTAGTTGAAGGTGATAACTATTCAGTTCTTACAGATATTATGGGATTAGAAGATCATGATGGAGATATGGACTTTAAAGTTGCAGGAACTACAAAAGGTATTACAGCACTTCAAATGGATATTAAATTAGGTGGTATTGAATTAAGCGTTTTAAAAGAAGCATTACTTCAAGCAAAAGAAGGAAGAGATCATATCTTAGCTTTAATGAATGAAGCAGCTGCTGATATAGTTCCAAGTGGTGCATTACCTTTAGTTGAGCAATTTGCAATTGATCCTAGTAAAATAATGGTTATTATTGGGAAAGCAGGTTCAACAATAAAAGAAATTATTGAGAAATTTACAGTTTCAATAGATTTAGATAGAGATAATGGAACTGTAAAAGTAAGTGGTGGAAATAAACAAAATGTTTTAGATGCTTGTGAACATATTAAAACTATTTCAAATAATGCACCTGCAAGAAAAGATAGTCCAAAAAATATTGATTTTGAAAAATTATACTCTGTAGATGAAGTTGTTCTTGGAAAAGTAGAAAGAGTAGTTGATTTTGGAGCATTTATCCTTTTGGCAAAAGGTGGAGAAGGTCTTTTACATATTTCTAAAATTTCTAAAGAAAGAGTAACTAACGTTTCAGATATTTTATCTGTTGGACAAGAAATTGAAGTAAAAGTTTTAAAAGTTAAAAAAGATAGAATAGAGTTATCTTCTAACTAAAAAACAATTAAATGAGAAATTAAAGAAGTAAGGTTTTCTTTCCTTATTTTTTTAATATAATAACTTTCAAATATATTGAAAGAACCCCTCAATCCATAAGTCTTCTATTTTAATAATTTACAATCTAAAGTTAACATTTTTGCTATTTTATAATCCTAAATTAATATTTCTTACGTTAGTATATATAAATAATTTTTTAACAAAACTAAGGGGTTTTAATATGGCTAAGCTTTTAATAGTAGATGACTCTACGATGCTAAGAGATATGTTAAACTATGCATTAAACGAAGGTGGCTATACAGATGTAACTGAAGCTGTCGATGGTGTTGATGGTTTAGCAAAAGCTAAGGCTGCAGATTTCGATTTAATTATCACAGATGTTAATATGCCAAATATGGATGGGTTAACACTAATAGGTGAATTAAGAAAAATACCTTTATATTCAAAAAAACCAATTTTGGTACTTACTACTGAAAGAAGTGATGAGATGAAAGCTAAAGGTAAAGGAGCAGGTGCTACAGGATGGATTGTAAAACCATTTGTTCCAGATCAATTGTTAAAAGCAGTAAATATAGTTTTAAGTAGATAAATAAAGGAGCTCTAATGTCGTTTGATATTTCTAAATATAGAGAAATGTTTCTTGAAGAAGCTGAAGAATTATTTGAATCAGCAGATAATATTCTTTTAGAAGCTGAGAATAATGGTTCCTTAACAGAAGAAGAAATGGGGCAACTGTTCAGAGATGTACATACCTTAAAAGGAAGTGGTGCTTCTGTTGAACTTGCTTTGTTTGCAGAATTTACCCATGATGTTGAGAACTTAATGGATAAATTAAGAAATCATAAAATAGAATTTATTCCTGAAATGGCAGAAACATTAATCGATGGATTAGATGTTATGAAAGAAATTCTAAATTTAGAAGTTTCAAACAAACTAGACAGAGAAACCTTTACTAAAATGACAATTGAATTACTACAAGAGCTTAGAGCTTATTCAAGTGGAACTGTAATAAAAAAAGAAGAACCTGTTCAAGTAAAAAAAGAAGAGCCAACAATTGAATCAAAAAAAGAAGAAGTAATCTCTTTAGATAGTGATAATTTTGGCTTTTTTGATGATGATTTAAATGATCAACGTGATAATAAAATAAAAGCATATGGTATTTTTGCTGATGATGATATGGATGAAGATCAAAAAAATTATGGTTTTTTTGATGATGATTTACAACAATTATCAAATGAAATTGGTGATGAAGTTAGAGTTACTGAAGATGATAGAGAGCATTTTGGATTCTTTGATGATGTATCTGAACTTACTCCAGATTCAGTAATGCAAACTAATGATATTGAAGAAAAAGCAATAAGTCCAAAACAAAAAGAGACTCCTGTTGCTGTTTCAGAACCAGTAGTTGCAAGAAAACAAAGACAAACAGATAATAATGAAAACGAAGACAATTCAGGAGCAAAAAAAACTTCTTCAAATAATAATAATAGTATCAGAGTAAATCTTGATAAAATTGATTTATTAATGAATAATGTTGGTGATTTAGTTATTACAAATGCAATGCTTACTCAATTTTCTTCTACAATTGATGAAACAAAAACTAGAAATTCTGTTTTAGAAAGACTTGAATTATTAGAAAGACATATTAGAGATATGCAAGATTCTATTATGAGTATTAGAATGGTTCCTATGGATTCTATTTATTCTAAATTCCCAAAAGTTGTAAGAGATATTTCTAAAAAACTTGGTAAAAAAGTTGAGTTTAAACATTATGGAGATAATGTTGAAATTGATAAAGCTATGATTGAAGGATTAACGGATCCATTAATGCATATTATTAGAAATTCATTAGATCATGGAATTGAAACACCAACTGAGCGTGAACTTACAGGAAAACCAGATGTTGGTTCTATTAGTATTTCAGCAGAACAAGCAAATGGACAGATGATAATTACTATTGAAGATGATGGTAAGGGAATTAATTCAGAAAAAGTTGCACAAAAAGCACTAGAGCAAGGTCAAATTGATGAAAATCAATATAATACAATGACTGAAAATGAAAAAGCAATGTTGATTTTTGGAGCAGGAGTTTCAACAGCAGATGAAATAACTGATATTTCAGGACGTGGTGTAGGAATGGATGTTGTTAAAACAAATATTCATAAGCTTGGTGGTGCAATAAAACTTGATACTCATATAGGGGAAGGTACAACAATTACAATTATGTTACCTTTAACTCTTGCTATCTTAGATGGCTTAGATATTAGAGTAGGGAATCAAAAATATATTTTACCTTTAAGTTCTATTGTTGAGTCTTTACAACCAAGTTCTGAAATGATTAAAAAAATTGGAGATGGAACTCAAGATTTATTAATGTTAAGAGAAGAGTTTATTCCTGTTGTAAAATTACATCAATTATTTGGTTTAGAAAAAAGCTTTAATAAGCTAGAAGAAGGTATGTTAATTGTTGTGAAATCTGGAAATACAAAAGTTGCCCTATCAATAGATGAGTTTTTAAATCAACATCAAGTTGTTGTAAAACCTTTAGATAAAAACTTTAGAAGTGTTCAAGGAATTGGTGCAGCAACGGTAAGAGGAGATGGAAGTATCGGTTTAATTTTAGATGTTATTGGTATTATTAATGCACAAATTAAAATTGAAAAAGATATGAATGCAGCAAGAAGAGCTTCTTAAAATATATGAGTTACACGACACAAGATGTTCATGAAAGAGTAAAAAAAATACTTTATTCTTTAACAGGTATAACATTATCTGATAATAAAGATATTATGATTTCAAATAGAATTGATAAATTAAAAAGAAATTGTAAATTCTCTGGTGATATTATGGATTTATTAAAATCTGTTGAACAAGGAAATAATGTAAGTGAATTTATCAATTCTTTTACCACAAATAAAACCCACTTTTTTAGAGAAGATTTTCATTTTTTAGATTTAAAAGATAGAGTTCTTCCCTTACTTGCACAAAATAATGAAAAAATACAAATGTATTGTTCTGCTTCATCAACAGGAGAAGAACCTTACTCTATGGCAATGACTGTTTTGGAAGCAAAAGCTAAATCAAATATTTCTATAAATGCTTCAATAATAGCAACAGATATAGATACTAATGTTTTACAATATGCAGCTGATGGGATTTACAGATACTCAAAATCTTCAAAAGAATTTCCTGATTGGATTAAACCTCAAAAATATTTTAAACGAAGAGTTCAAAAAAATCTAGCAGGTGAAGAAGTTTTAATAAAAGTAAATGATGAATTAAAAAAAATGATTACTTTTAAAGTAATGAATTTAAATGATAATATTTACCCTTTTTCTAAAAATCAATTTGATGTAATTTTTTGCAGAAATGTATTAATTTATTTTTCGGCAGAAGATCAAAATGATATTTTAAAGAAATTATTCAAACACTTAAAAATAGGTGGAACTTTATATTTAGGACACTCTGAAAATCCCCAAGATTTAGTACATTATGTAAAAAGAGTTGGGCAAAATATTTTTGTAAAAGAAAAGGAAATCATATGATTGTTATTGGTCATAAAGATGGAAGCATTGAAAAAACTTCAGCCGTTAGATTTACACAAAAAACAAAGGGTTATTTAACACATACTGTAATTGGTGGTGAATTTGCCGTTGGAAATGATATTGAACAAATAGCTTTTAAAACCTTATTAGGTTCATGTGTTGCTATTATGTTTTATGACAAAGTAACAAAAATAAAAGGCATGAATCATTTTTTACTACCAAAAACAAGTAATACAAATGATGATATGAAATATGGTCTTTATTCTGTTGAAGCAATGCTAAATGAGATGTACAAATTAGGTTGTAATAAAGGAAATATGGTTGCAAAAATATCAGGTGGTGCTGATATTATGCAAATAAATTTATCTGCTCAATCAATAGGTTTTAGAAATGTTGAATTTGCAAAAGACTTTTGTAAGGCAGAAGGATTTAAATTATTAAGTGAACATACCCGTGGGGAACATGGTAGATTAATATTATTAGCAAATGAATTTGAAACATTTATAAAAGTTACACAAAAATCTGAAACAGATAATAAAATTATATTAGAAGAAAAATCATTACAACAAGAAATTACAAAAGCACCAGTTATCAAAGAATATGTTGGTGGAGTTGAGTTATTTGGTTTTGATACTAAAGATACTCAACCAGAGATGGAAATAGAACTTTTTTAAAAAAACCAGAATAGGGCTAGGAATATTAAGTGTATACTGTTTTAGTAATAGATGATTCGGCATCAATGAGAAGAATTATAAAAGATATAATAAATTCAATTGATGAATTCGAAGTTATTTGCGTTGCAACTGATGCTTATGACGCGCGCGAAAAAATAAAAGAGTATGAACCTGATTTAGTTACAATTGATATTAATATGCCAAAAATGGATGGAGTAACTTTTTTAAGAAATTTAATGAGACTTCATCCAATGCCAGCAGTTGTAATTTCAGGTGAGGGCGTTAGAGGAAATGATATTTTTGATGATGGAGCTGTTGGTTTTATTGCTAAACCTGAAAATGCCCAGTCATTACAATCTTTTCAAAATAGGGTTAAAGATACCTTGCTTAATTTAACTTTCTTATTAAAAAGATATACATTAAAAAAACCATTAGCTTTAAAAAAGTATTTCCCACAAACTATTGAATATAAAGTACATCCGGATGAAGTAATTCCTTCAAAACCAGCAATCTTACCAGGAATGAAACTAATAGTAATTGGTTCATCAACAGGTGGAGTTGAATCTTTACTAAGAGTATTTAGAAAATTGCCAAATACTTTACCTCCAATTTTAATAGCTCAACATATACCATATGGTTTTTCAAATTCATTTGCCCATAGGTTAAATGATAATTCAGAAGTAATAGTTTGTGAAGCTAAAGATGATATGTTGTTAGAAATAGGTCATGCTTATCTAGCTCCTGGAAATATGCATTTAACTATTGAAAAAGTAGGAAATGATTATAGAACAAGATTACTAGATACAAAAAAAGTAAGTCAACATAAACCAAGTGTTGATGTTTTGTTTAGGTCTGCTAATAATAATGTAGGAAGTGCAGCCATGGCTATAATGATGACGGGAATGGGTGATGATGGAACAATTGCTATGAAAGAATTACATGATAATGGAGCTTATACAATTGCACAAAATGAAGAAAGCTGTGTAGTTTTTGGAATGCCTAAAAAAGCTATTCAAGCAGGAGCTGTAAAAGTGATAGTTCATTTAGATGAAATAGCAGATTATATGATAAGATTTTCAAGAGGAAGAAGAAAGTAGCTCTTCCTTCTATTATAGATATTAGTTTGAAAATTATAGTTTTCAATACAAAATACTATATTTATGTTATAATAGTAGAAATAAAACAATTGGATTACTTATGAGATATGATTTAAATTTTATGAATAACTTTGATAAAACACTTTTATTTTGGATAGAAAGATTTATTAGATATAAACTTACATCTCTTTCCAATAGACAAGTTAATGATAAAGATAAATTAGCATTTATTATTCAATCTTTAATTAAAGGAACAAAAAGTATTGATGAACTGTCAATTATTGTAAAAGAAGCTAGAAATATTGGTTTAAGTGGTATAAATACTTATTTTAACCCCATATTTAAGCTATACAATTTTGCAGTTAAGCTAGGACTTGCATCAATGAAAGAAATAGATGAAGAGTTTCTTAGTGATTTTTTAGCTAGTCAAACAAGTTCATTATCAGATGCTTCAAAGAAAAATCATAGAATTGCCCTACTTGCTTTGTTTTCATATATAGATAAGCAAAATGAAAATGCTGATGGAAGTTCATATATGTATAAAATTGAGTTAAAAAACTGGGGTGGATTAAGTGGGAAAAGTGGAACAAAACTACCCTCTTATATGAATAAAGAAGAAATAGATAGATTTTTAGCTGCAATTGATGATTTTGATTTTACAGATAATTTAGCATATAGAAATAGACTTATTTTAAAAATCATTATATATACAGGCGTTAGGGTTAGTGAAATTTTAAACTTAAAACAAAAAGATATCTTCAAAGAGGATAATGTTTATGTTTTACAAATTAAAGGAAAAGGAAATAAGCCTAGGATTGTAATGATTAAATCCTCAATAATTGAAAATGATTTAGAAAATTGGCTTGATATTAGAGTTTGTAATAGTGATTTGTTAGTTTGTAATAAATCAGGAAATAGGCTAACTCAAGCATATATAAGTAGAATTGTTGAAAATATATTAATAAGTGTGGGAATTAGAAAAGAAAAAAATGGAGCACATATGTTACGACATAGTTTTGCAACCCTACTTTATGCAAAACATCATGATTTGATTTTAGTTCAAGAAGCATTAGGTCATGCTGATATAAATACTTCTAGAATTTATACACACTTTGATAAAGAAAGATTAAAAGCAACAATTGATTTAATGAATTGACATTTATTAAATACTAAATTATAATTAACATTGATAAAATACAAAAAAGGATTAAAATGGAAGCATTAATAATTGTAGCTCATGGAAGTAAAGTAAAAACTTCAAATGATGAAATAAAAAACATTGTAGAAAAAATCAAAGCAAATCTTGAAAATAATGAATTATTAGTTCTTTATTCATTTTTAGAATTAACAGAACCTTCTATTTTTATTTCTATGAATAAGGCCATCGCAAATGGATGTAATGTTATTAAAATTTTTCCATATTTTTTAGCTGCTGGGAAACATGTAAAAGAAGATATTCCAATTGAAATAAGAAAATTTAAAAAGCAATATCCTGATATAAAATTTGAATTATTGCCACATATCGGAGAGTGTAAAGGTATAGAAAATTTAATATTATCAAATATCTAATTTTCTTTACAAAATTTTTACCAAAATCCTTGGGTGTGATTATCATTAGTGGAATTAACTTCTAAATAGATATTTTGATCATAATCTATGTATAAGTTATATTCCCCTATTGATACTGATTCTTCAACATCTTTTTTATTAAAATATGATTCATCAGCATATTCACAAAGACTCGATAAATAGTACTCTACAAGGGAAGGAGCCATTGTATCAATAGCTCCTTCTAATAAGCTAAATGTCTTAACTCCAAATACGTTATACAAAGAGTCCTTATTTACTAAAGTAATCATTTCTAAAATTTCTTTTAGTGATTAAACCCATTTAATAACGATGCCATTCTATTTAAATCAATTTTATTGCTACTGCTTCCATTACTTGATTCATCTTCTTTTGTATCATCTTTTTTTAATACATTTAAAGGTTGATTTGTAGAGCTTGTATTTGTTGCAGGTTCACTTTCTAAAACAAGTACATTTTCTTTTTTCTCTTCAACTTTTTCAGATGCATTTGATGAAGATGAAGAAGTATTTGAATTATCAGAAATTTTTCTGTTCAAAATACTTTCTATCTTCCCTAACATTGAACTAATATTTGATTTATCTTCTTGTGTATGATTTTTAAATTCATCAACATTTTTCTCTAAATCTTCTTTTGCACCTTCTAACTCTAATACTTCATCTTCAAGCTCATTGATTCTAGTTTTTAAGTTATTATTATCTTCTTGAAGCTCTTCATATGCCTTAATTAGTGTACTTAAAGCGTTATTTAATTTTGAAATTGTTTCTGCATTTGTCATTGTTATTAAATCCTTGTTAGTGTTGTTGTTATTAGCGTATTATTGCAAAATTTAGCTAATAATTCCATCAATTTTTAATAAAGAATCAACACTTGGTTCTCTTTGTGCAAAATTGAAAAATAGTTTATCCATATTGTAAGATCCACCTTGTGATAAAATTGTATCTTTATACTTAATACCTAACTCTTTATTGAAAATATTCCCTGAATCAATAAACATATAAAATGCATCTGCACTTAATACTTCAGCCCATTTATACGAGTAGTATCCTGCTGAATAACCACCTGAAAATATATGAGAAAAACCATTTTGGAATTTATTATATGAAGGAGGAATCATTGCTGCAAACTCTTCTCTTATAGAATCAAGTACTTTTTGTACTTCATCTTCTGTTTTGTATAACTTTTGGTATAGTTTAAAATCAAACAATGCAAATTCTACTTGTCTAACTGTAAATAGTGAAGATTGGAAGTTTTTTGCTTTGATTATTTTTTCAATTGCCTCATCATCTAAAACTTCTCCTGTTTTATAATGTTTTGCAAAAAGTTTTAATACTTCTTTATCATATGAGAAATATTCTAAGAATTGTGATGGGAACTCAACTGTATCCCATGCAACCCCTGAAATTCCACTTACAAAAGGTTCTTCAATCTTACTTAATAAATGATGTAAGGCATGTCCCATTTCATGGAATAGTGTAACCACATCTGAGTGTCTAAGTAATGATGGAGTATCTTTTGTAGATTGTGGGAAATTCCCTACTATGTATGCTGTTGGAAGTTTTATCTCACCATCTGAGTTTCTATAGTGTGAATGCCAATTATTCATCCAAGCACCACCACGTTTCTCTTTTCTAGCTTCTAAATCAATATAAATTCTTGCAATTGTTTTATCATTTTCACTTAAATCATAAACTTTAACTTTTTCATCCCAAGCAGGAGTATTTGCTTTTGTAAATTTAATATTAAACATTTGATGTAAGAAGTCAAAGAATCCATTTAAAACCGATTGTTGTTCGAAATATGGTCTATAATACTCTTCATCTAAATCATATTGAGCTTTTTTTAATTTCTCAGAATAGTAAGAAACATCACTTGATCTAAAATCTGTAATTCCATCTTTTATTGCAAGCTCTTTAATCTCTTCTAACTCTTCTTTCGCTTTTGATTTTGCTTTATGTCCTAATTCTTCTAAAAATGTAATAACATCTTCTTCTTTTGAAGCCATTTTAGTTGCAAGTGAATATTGTGAATAAGAGTCAAATCCTAGAATTTTGGCTTTTTCATTTTTTAAAGCTAATAATTCTTCAATAATTTTTCCATTTTGAGGAGCTCTTGTACAATATGCTTTATATATCTCTTCTCTTTTTTCCCTTGAAGTTCCATATGTAATATATGCCATATAAGAAGGCATTTGAAGAGTAAATTTATATTTAGTAATACCATCTTCTTCAAATTTTGCCAATTCTAAATCCGAAGTTGGAATCTCTTTTACATCTTCAAAATCATCAACAATCATTTCAAACTCATTTGTTGCATTTAAAAGATTTTGAGAAAATTTATGTGATAGCTCACTAAGTCTTAAACTTATCTCTTCTAGTCTTTTCTTTTTATTATTTTCTAGGTGGCAACCTGATAATTTGAAGTCTCTAATCTCATTTTCAAGAACTTTATTTTGTATATCATTTAAATACATATTTTCATTAGACTGTATAGTTTTTAAAGCCATATAAATATTTTCATTTTGAGAAATATCAGTTTCATATTTTGAGATTACAGGGATACATTCTTCATACACTTTTGTAGTTATTTCTGAGTTCTTAACAGAGTCAATATGAAATATTGGAGTTAAAAATTCATTAATGCACTCCCCTATTTCTTGAAATGGTAAAACAAAGTTTTTATATGTTTTATTTTCTATTGTTAATAATTCATCAATTTTTTTTCTATTTTCATCTAATAAATTTTCTAAAATTTCTTTTGAGTTTTCTAAATTTTCTAAGTTAAAT
>JAHIWE010000151.1 GCA_018816105.1 bacterium
CAAATGCATAAGCAGAAATAAGATGCCCTGCTACTGGAATAGAGATATTAAGAGAATTTGAAACATCAGGGAGTAATCCCATTATTACAAATTCAGTAGTTCCTATTGCTAAGCCACCTAAGGCTAAAGGAAATAATTGTTTTGTCATCATTAGTAAATCTTTTTTAGTTTTGTTAAATTTTTGAAATTTTAGTAGGAAAAATTTATTCCACACTTAATTAGTATACAAATAACAGTTAAAGCACTTAAAAATTAAACTCAACAATAATTAAGTATATATTCAGTATAATCACGCACTTTTTTAGAAAACTCAAAACTTTTAAGTTTCCTAGAATGGGAGTATCGTTTTAACTATATTGTTGAAGTCGCACGAGAAGCATGAATAAAGCTTTAATTATTCAAACCAATTTACATAAAGGAAAGAAATGCCTACAATCAATCAGCTTGTAAGAAATGAGCGAAAAAAGGTTATAAAAAAATCTAAATCGCCAGCGTTAGAAAGTTGCCCACAAAGAAGAGGAGTATGTACAAGAGTATATACAACAACTCCAAAAAAACCTAACTCGGCTTTAAGAAAAGTTGCAAAAGTTAGATTAACATCTGGATATGAAGTAATTTCATATATCGGTGGTGAAGGTCACAACTTACAAGAACACTCAATTGTTCTAGTAAGAGGGGGAAGAGTTAAAGATTTACCTGGGGTTAAATACCACATCGTAAGAGGTGCTTTAGATACTGCTGGTGTTGCAAACAGAACTGTTGCAAGATCTAAATATGGTACAAAAAAAGCAAAAGCTAAGAAAAAGTAGAAGGATAGAAAATGAGAAGAAGAAAAGCTCCAGTTAGAGAAATAATGGCTGATCCTATCTACAATAGTAAAGTGATCACAAAATTTGTTAATACAGTTATGCAAGATGGTAAAAAATCTACTGCAGAAAAAATCATGTACGGTGCTATTGCTAACCTTGATTCAAGAGGTGAAGAAAAAGGTATTGAACTTTTTGAAAGAGCAATTGAAAATGTTAAACCACTTTTAGAAGTAAGATCTAGAAGAGTTGGTGGAGCAACATACCAAGTTCCTGTTGAAGTTAGAGCTGTAAGAAGACAAACTTTAGCATTAAGATGGTTAGTAGAATATGCTAGAAAAAGAAATGAAAGAACTATGGTAGAAAGATTAGCTAATGAGTTATTCGAAGCTGCTAATGAAAGAGGTTCATCTTTCAAGAAGAAAGAAGATATTCATAGAATGGCAGAAGCTAATAAAGCATTTGCTCACTACAGATGGTAGGAATTATAAATGGCTAGAAAAACACCACTTAACAGAGTTAGAAATATTGGTATTGCAGCTCACATTGATGCAGGAAAAACTACAACTACTGAAAGAATTTTATTCTATACAGGTGTATCTCATAAAATCGGTGAGGTTCATGAAGGTGCTGCAACTATGGACTGGATGGAACAAGAGCAAGAAAGAGGTATTACAATTACTTCTGCTGCTACAACTTGTCACTGGAAACACCCAAAAACTGGTGATGACTTAATGATTAACATCATTGACACTCCAGGACACGTTGACTTTACTATTGAAGTTGAGAGATCTATGAGGGTTCTTGATGGAGCTGTTGCAGTATTCTGTTCAGTTGGTGGGGTTCAACCACAATCTGAAACTGTTTGGAGACAAGCTAATAAATATAAAGTACCAAGAATGATATTCGTTAATAAAATGGATAGAACAGGTGCAGATTTTTATAATGTTGAAAAACAAGTAAATGAAAGATTAAAATCAAATGCAATTCCTATTCAATTACCAATAGGTTCTGAAGAGAACTTTAAAGGTATTGTAGATTTAGTTCAAATGAAAGCTATCGTTTGGGATGAAGATGCAGCTATGGGATCTAACTATCACGTTGAAGAAATTCCAGCTGATATGTTAGAAATTTCTGCAGAATATAGAGAAAGAATGATCGAAGCTGCTGCTGAGTCAATCGAAGAGTTAATGGAAAAATACCTTGAAGGTGAAGAATTAACTGAAGAAGAAATCACTAGAGGTATTAAAGCTGGTTGTTTAAAAATGACTATTACTCCAATGACTTGTGGTACTGCTTTTAAAAACAAAGGTGTTCAAACTTTACTTGATGCTGTTGCTATGTATTTACCAGCTCCAACTGAGGTTGCTGACATTAATGGTGAAACTCAAGATGGTGAAGCTGTTATCGTTCCTTCAACTGATGCTGGTGAAGTTGCAGCATTAGCATTTAAAATTATGACTGACCCATTCGTTGGACAGTTAACATTTACAAGAGTTTATAGAGGGGTTTTAGAATCTGGAACTTACGTTTATAACTCAACAAAAATGAAAAAAGAAAGAATCGGAAGATTACTTAAAATGCATGCTAATAATAGAGAAGAGATCAAAGAGCTTTATGCTGGAGAAATCGGTGCTGTTGTTGGTTTAAAATATACAATTACTGGAGATACACTTGCATCTGAAAAAGATCCTGTTATCTTAGAAAGAATGGAGTTCCCTGAACCTGTTATTTCTGTTGCAGTTGAGCCAAAAACTAAAGCTGACCAAGAAAAAATGGGAATCGCTTTAGGAAAATTAGCAGAAGAAGATCCATCATTTAGAGTTAATACTGATGAAGAATCTGGACAAACTATTATTTCAGGAATGGGTGAATTACACCTTGAAATTCTTGTAGATAGAATGAAAAGAGAATTCAAAGTTGAAGCTGAAGTTGGTGCTCCTCAAGTTGCTTATAGAGAAACAATTAAAAATGCTGTTAAACAAGAGTATAAATACGCAAAACAATCAGGTGGTAAAGGTCAATACGGTCACGTATATTTAGACATTAAGCCATTAGTTGGAAGCGAAGAAAACTTCAAATTTAACAATGATATCAAAGGTGGAACTGTTCCTAAAGAATATATCCCAGCTGTTGAAAAAGGTTGTTTTGAAGCAATGCAAGGTGGTATACTAGCAGGTTATCCAATGGTTAACATTGAAGTAACACTTTATGATGGTTCTTACCATGACGTGGATTCATCTGAAATGGCATTTAAATTAGCTGCTTCAATGGGATTCAAACAAGGTTGTAGATCAGCAGCTGCTCAAGCTATTATTTTAGAACCAATTATGAGAGTTGAAATTGAAACACCTGAAGATTATATGGGTGATTGTATCGGCGATTGTAATAAAAGAAGAGGACAAATTCAGTCTATGGATGACAGAGCTGGTGTTAAACTAGTTGTTGCATTAATTCCATTATCTGAAATGTTCGGTTACTCTACAGACTTAAGATCTATGTCTCAAGGACGAGCAACATATTCTATGATTTTTGATAACTATTCTGAAGTTCCAAAAAACGTTTCTGAAGAAATTATTAAAAAAAGAAATGGTTAATAGCGTTAAGTAAATGACACCTGCGTGTCATTTATAGCTATTAACGAGCTTTTGTATGTGTAATAGAAATCTATGATTTCGTAATTGAACGACAAAGGACAGAACTAATCACGTTAAATAAGAGTAAAAGATATATATTGAGTAACTTTTATATCAAAAAGGGATATGCATTTGCATATCCCTTTTTTTTTGCTTTAAATTTATTTAAGTTATTATATATAATCAGCTAAAATATAAAAATATTTTAAATAAATTTAAAAATAAGAAGATAGGTGATTTTTGAAAATTGAGAAAAATTTTGAAGTACTTAAAAGTATTAAAACAGCAGGTATAATATTAAGACCTTCAAGTCCAGAACTTAAAAGTACATACCTAAAAATAAAAGAATTATTTCAAAATGCAGATATAGAAATATTATTAGAAGATAATTCTGCAAATATGATATCATTAAAAGGTTTTCCTTTAGAAGAGTTATGTTATAAAGTTGATTTTCTTATATCAGTTGGTGGAGATGGGACTCTTCTTTCAGTTGTTAGAAAATCATTTAAATATGATAAACCAGTTCTTGGGATAAATCTTGGAACTTTAGGATTCTTAACAGATATTTCAATGGATCAATTACCTAAGTTTATCGAAGATTTGAAAAATGATGTTTATAAAATTGATAGTAGAATGATGGTTGAAGGAAGTGTAAATTTAAATAAATTTGTTGCTTTTAATGATATTGTTATTTCTAGAAAATCAATTTCATCGATGATAAAGATTTCTGCAAAAATTGATGGAAAACATTTTAATACATATTTTGGTGATGGTGTAATTATTTCAACACCAACAGGCTCAACTGCTTATAACTTATCAGTAGGAGGACCAATTGTTTATCCTTTAACTGAAGCATTTATTGTAACTCCCGTTGCTCCTCACTCTTTGACTCAAAGACCTCTTGTTATGCCTGCTGATTTTGAAATAGAGTTTATTATAACTGATAATCAAGGTGCCGTTGTAATTGTAGATGGCCAAGATATTTATGAAGTTGAACAAAATCAATCTATAAAAATAAGAATTGCATCTAAAAAAGCAAAAATGATACATAGAATTCAGAGAAATTACTTTGAAGTATTAAATGAAAAATTAAGATGGGGTAACTAAAATTGATTACAAGAGTCTATCTAAAAGATTGTTTATCTTTTAATGAAGTTGATTTAGAATTTAAAAATGGTCTAAATATTTTTACAGGTCCAAGTGGAGCTGGAAAATCTATTTTAATGCAAGCAATTTTATCACTATTTGCATTATCTGATGTAAAAGCAAAGTTAGGTGAAGTTCAACTTGATAATTTAAAATTTAGTGATGATACTTATGATATATCTTTTGATGATGATATTGTTATTAAAAGTATAAAAAAAGATAAGGTCAGATATTTTTTGAATAATCAAAGTATTTCAAAAAAAAACTTAAATGAGTTTTCAACAAAACTAATCAAACACTTAAATTTAAAAGATACCTCAGAATTTGATAGTTCAAAACTTATTGTTTTTCTAGATAAATTAACTGCAAAAAATAATAGAGAATTTATAGAAATAAAAAACTCTTTTGATAGTTTATATATAGAGTTTCTACAAATTAAAAAAGAGTTAAAAAAAATCTCTGAAGATGAAAATAAATTAGAAGATTTAAAAGAGTTTGCAAAATTTGAAATAGATAAAATAGAGCAAATTAATCCAAGTATTGATGAGTATGAAGAGTTAAATCTTATTAAAAAAAGATTATCAAAAAAAGAAAAAATTGAAGTTGCAATAAAAAAAGCTTCAGGAATAATGGAATTTAATCAAAATGTTGTAAATGTTCTTGAATTAATGGAAGTTGATTCTTCTTTTTTTGATGAAGCTATGAATGAATTAAATAACGTATTTGAAAAGTTTAATGATTCTTTATATGAATTAGAAGATATAAATATAGAAAATGTATTAGATAGAATAGAAAAACTATCAGCATTACAAAAAAGATTTGGTTCTATTGAAGAGTGTTTAAAATATAAAAAACAAAAAAAAATAGAGTTAGAATCATATGAAAATATCTTTTTTCAAAAAGAGAAACTTGAAAAAAGATATGCGTCTATAAATGAAGAGTTATTGGTTTTATCAAAACAAATATCAATTTATAGAAAAAAAACTTCTTTAATATTAGAAAAAAAGATAAATGAATATCTTAAGTTTTTATATTTAAGTAATGCAAAAATAATTTTAAATGAAAAAGAACTTGATTCAAATGGGATAGATTATATTTTATTTGAGTTAAATTCAGTTACTCTTGAAACTATAAGTTCCGGAGAATACAACAGATTAAGACTTGCATTGTTAACTTCAATGAGTGAGTTTGATATTGTTGATAACGGAATACTTTTTTTAGATGAAATTGACGCAAATTTAAGTGGGAAAGAGAGTGATGCAATCTCAAAAGTCTTAATTAAACTTAGTAATTCATATCAAATATTTGCAATTTCCCATCAACCTCAATTAACATCTAGTGCAAATCAACACTTCTTAGTGGATAAAAATAGTGGAAATTCAATAGTTAAATTATTAAATAATAAAGAAAGAATAAATGAAATTGCAAGAATGATAAGTGGTGAAAATATCACAAATGAAGCTATTGATTTTGCTAAAAATTTATTAAAATAATAAAATAATGATTTAATTATCTCTTTATAGATGTGCTTATTTTAAACAAAAAAAATACTTTTATTAAAAATAATGAATATATATTTCTTAGTTTAATATTACAAAAGGTAATATATAAAATAAATTAATATATGGAGAATTCTATGTTAGGAAACTTATCTATAAAAGGTAAATTATTAATATTATCGTTAATAACAATAATATTAGTATCTTTATCTATTGCAATAAGTTCTATTTATTCTATTAATAAACTTTCAAGTGAGAATATTAGTAAGTATAAAGAAGAATCTTATTCTAAAAAAGAGGAAGAGCTAAAAAACTATATTTCACTGGCAATGAAAACTGTTGAAGCTTATCATAAAAGAACTTCCCTTGATAAAGTTAAAATTGAAGTTCAAGATGATTTGAAAATGCAAACAAACTTTTTATTTTCAATTTTAGAATCAGAGTATATTAAACTAAAAGATGTTTTATCTGAAGAAGCTTTAAAGCAAAGATTAAAGTCTATTGTTGATGCTACAAGATATGGAGATAGTGGTTATTTTTGGATTAATGATACGGATGCTGTGATTGTTGTACATCCTATTAAACCAGCTCTTAATGGTAAAGATATGGCTTCATATAAAGACCAAGCTGGTAAACAAATTTTTTCAGAATTTGCAGCCGTTGCTAAAAAAGATGGTGAAGGTTTTGTTGATTATGTATGGCCAAAACCAGGATTTGAAAAGCCTCAACCTAAAGTTTCTTTTGTAAAATTATTTAAACCTTATAATTGGGTAGTTGGAACAGGTGAGTATGTATCTGATGTATCTTCTAAAATACAAGAAGAATCAAAAAAAGCTATTGCTGACATGAGATATGGTAAAGACGGATATTTTTGGATAAATGATTCTAGCCCTAAAATGGTTATGCATCCAATAAAACCAGCATTAGTTGGACAAGATTTATCTGAAAACAAAGATGCTAAAGGGAAAAAACATTTTGTTGAAATGGTAGAAGTTGTAAAAAACAATAAAGATGGTGGTTTAGTTAAATATTTCTGGGATAGACCAGAAAAAAAAGGTGATCCTCGAGAAAAGTTTTCATATGTACAAAAATTTGAACCTTGGGATTGGATTATTGGAACAGGTGCTTATGTAGATGATATTGAAGCTGATGTTGTTTTAATGGAAGAAAAAACTAAAGAAGAGATAAATAGTGTAATTATTAATATTATAATATTCTCATTAATTTCAATTGTTATAGTATATTTAATTTATAGTTTACTAATAAATAAAATGATAATTAAACCTCTTAATAATTTAAATGATGCAATTTTAGATATAAGTACGAATGATTCTACAAGTGATATTATTAAAAAAACATCGAATGACGAGATTGGAAAATTAGTTGATAGTTTCAACGGTTATATTGGAAAATTAAAAGCAGGTTATGAAGAAGATGCAAAAGTAATTGAAGAGGTTGACTCGGTTATTGAAAAAGTTAATAATGGATTTTATGTTTATAAAATTGAGAAAACTTCATCAAATCAATTGGTTATGAAATTAAGAGATTCAATTAATTCTATGATTTCAAAAACTAATGAGAATTTGACTAATTTAAATAATATTTTAATGCAGTATGGAACTTCTGACTTTACACCAAATACAAAACTTCTTGAATCTTCAAAAGCAAGTGGAATTATCTCATCATTGATTGCTAGTTCTCAATTAATAGGAATTACCGTATCTGAATTTTTATCAATGATTGTTACAAGTGGTAAAAAATTAAATGAAGATACTAATGTTTTATCAAGTTCAGCAAATAGATTATCCTCATCTGCAAATGAACAAGCAGCATCACTTGAAGAAACAGCAGCAGCTGTTGAAGAGATTACATCTATTGTAAAATCAAATGTACAAAAAATTTATCAAATGTCTACTTTAGCAAATGATTTACAATCTTCTTCAAAAGAAGGAGAAACATTAGCTTCAAAAACAACAAAAGCAATGGATGATATAGATAATCAAGTAAAATCGATAAATGATGCAATTACAGTTATTGATCAAATTGCATTCCAAACTAATATCTTATCTTTAAATGCAGCTGTTGAAGCTGCAACTGCTGGTGAAGCAGGGCGTGGATTTGCTGTAGTTGCAGCAGAAGTGCGAAATCTTGCAAATAGATCAGCAGATGCTGCTCGTGAGATAAAAAGTATTGTTGAATCTGCAACCACAAAAGCAAATGAAGGTAAAATAATCGCAAATAATATGATTAGTGGTTATACAAATTTAAATAATAAAATCAATGAAACAATAGTTTTAATAGAAGATGTATCACAAGCTAGTAAAGAAGAAGAAAGAGGTATTATTCAAATAAATGATGCAATAAATGCTCTTGATCAAGCTACTCAAGTTAATGCAAATTCTGCAACTACAATTAGTAGTTTGGCAAGTGAAGTTTCGATGTTATCTGATACTTTAATTCAAATTGCAGATAGAGCAAAATTTAAAGAATCAAGTAAAGAAGAGATTGAAGATATTGATTTAGTATTTAAAATTTCAAAATTAAAAAATGATCATATTAAATTTAAGATGGTAAATTTTGAAAAAGTAGGAAGCTCTAAAGTAGCATGGACAGTTACAAAACCTAGTGAATGTGATTTAGGTAAATGGTTAATTGAACAAGAAAATTCTGGAAAACTATTTGTCCGAACAGATAACTGGAAACAGTTAAAAATAAGCCATGATTTAGTTCATAGTAGTGTTCAAGATTATATTAATGAAGATTGTAAAGCACAACCTGATAAAAATATATTAAATGACTTATCTTTAAAATTAGATAATTCAACTTCTGAAGTATTTAGAACATTAGACCAATTAAAAAAAGATAATGTTTATGTTAAAAATATTGAAGTATCTAAGCCAAAAATTGAACCTAAAGTTGAAGAAGTTAAAAAAGAGTTTGTTAAACCTGTTTCAAATGTTAGTGAAAAACCAAAAATAAATAATACTATTACATCTTCATCTACATCAAAAGATGATGACGAATGGGAAAGCTTTTAAGCTTTCCTTTTCTCTTCTATTAAATAAGATTAAAACTGTCCTCTTTTATATTTATTTAAAAATAGGTATAATATTAAATAAAAAAACAAATATATATTACAAAAGTATTTAAAGGAATTGTATGAATAATAAAAAAGTAGAGTTATTATCACCTGCTGGAAGTTTAGAAAAATTAAAAATAGCTATAAAATATGGAGCAGATGCTGTATATGCAGGTGTTAGTCACTTTAGTTTAAGAATTAGAGCGGGGAAAGAATTTACATTTGAGACATTTAAGGAAGGTATTGATTATGCACACGCTCGTGGTAAAAAAGTGTATGCAACAATAAATGGATTTCCTTTTAATTCACAAATTGAATTATTAAAAAAACATATTGAAAAAATGGCAGAGTTACAGCCTGATGGATTTATTGTAGCAGCTCCTGGAGTTGTAAAACTGTGTAGAGAAATTGCTCCTCATATTGATATTCACTTATCAACACAAGCAAATGTTTTAAATTACCTTGATGCTCAAGTATTTTGGGATATGGGAGTTAAAAGAATCGTAGTTGCAAGAGAAATATCATTAAAAGATGTTATTGAAATTAAAAAACATTTACCTGATATGGAAATAGAGATTTTCGTACATGGTTCTATGTGTTTTGCATATTCAGGACGTTGTTTAGTAAGTGCAGTTCAAATGGGAAGAGTTCCAAATAGAGGAAGCTGTGCAAATGACTGTAGATTTGAATATACATTATATGCAGCAAATGAAGATCATAGTACTTTATTTAGATTAGAAGAAGAACCAGGTGTTGGAACTTATATATTTAATTCAAAAGATATGAATTTAGCATCACATATTAAAGAAATTATGGATTCAGGTGCTGTTGATTCTCTTAAAATTGAAGGAAGAACAAAATCACCTTATTATGCAGCAGTAACTGCAAAAGCTTATAGAAATGCAATTGATGATTATTATGCAGATACATTTGAAGCATCTAAATATCAAAGAGAACTTTATACTACAAAAAATAGAGGGTTTACTGATGCTTATTTAATTCATAGACCATTTGAAAAAACAGATTCTCAAAATCATGAATATGCTTTAAGTAAAGGTTCTTATGAAGTTACTGGACTTGTAACAGAAGATGAAGAACATTTCTTATGTAAATACAAAGTTTATCCAAATGAAGATATTGAAATCTTTACTCCAACTGGAGAAACTTTAGAAGAATCTGAAAATGAAATTGGTAAAATATTTAAAAAAGGTGATCTTTATTATATTAACTTCAAAAAAATCTTAACAGAAACAAATAAAGAACTTGAATCAGTTCATAGTGGAAATGTAAATAAAATTAAATTACCAGGAAAACTTCCTTATTTAACTATGTTTAGAGTTGAGAACGTTACTGAAACAATAGAATAAGCTTATTTATTTAAATGATATTTTTTAGAGTAACTCAAAATATAAATATTAAAACAACAGATGGTACTATGGTGAATTATTTTAAATTCAAAGTACCATCTAACTTAGAAAACGAAACTGTCTATATTACAACTTATAATGATTTTAATGACATAAATGAGATATTTGCAAAAGTAGATAAAGATATCTATTTTGCAAAAATTTTAAATGAAACAAATGTAAGAGCAATTCCTAATTTTCCAATTGAGCTTGGTATTTCAAATATTGATGAATATAAAAAAAGAGGAAAATCAAAAGATTTACAATTTTCAGATATTAAAAAAGTTGATATTTATAAGCAAGTTCAAAATCTAGATAAAGATGAAGTATCTATTGCTATTATTGGTGGAGTAGGTTCTAGCATAAGTGAAATAATAGCTTCATGTACAGCTTTGAGAATTTTACATAAAAAATTAAAAGAGATTTATAAGAAAATTAAATTTGATATTTATATAAATGCTTCAAATAATAGTTTTTACACAAGAGATAAACAAATCTATCAAACACAAAATTTTATTGATAATATTTTCCCTTTGAGTTTAACATCAAAAAGATTATGTGATTATGATTATTTTATTGATAATAGTTTAGACATAGAAACTTCTTTGGATATTCCTTTAAATATTGTTGATAAATGGCTTTTTAAATTTGGAATTGATTATGAAAAAATTGATGATAATGAAAAATATAATCAGCTTGATATTTCAAAATATAAGGTTTCAGATACTTTAACAAAAAAAATACAAGAAGCTAAACTAAAAGGTAAATTATTACTATTTCATCCATATTCTGCAAGCATTCACAAATCAATGCCACAAGCTATTGCAATTGATTTATTAAAAGAATTTTTAGTTAAATTTGAGGATTATATGATAATTTCAACTTTGCAAGTTGATCCTAAAATCAAAGATGACAACTTAGTTGATTTATCAAAAGAATCAAAAGCTTTAAATGATTTTATTTATATTGTTTCTCAAATGGACGAAATTTTTACAACAGATACATCAACATACCATATAAGTGATATTTTTATGATTCCGACTGTTGTTGTTTTTACTCAGGCTGACTATGAAAGAAAAATAAAATATTACAAATACGTAAAACCTATTTATATAAAAGATGAATCAAAGAATTTATCAAAATTTATATATGAAAATGATAGTTTGACATTTTATAAATTTGAATCTTGGAAGAAAGTAAAGATTAAGCAGATTATAAAACTATTAGATAAATTTTGATAGAATAGTAAGCCAAAAAACAAAAAAAAGGGTAATTAATGAATTTTGTATCTATTATTATGGGTAGTAAATCTGATTATGATATTATGAAAAACTGTTCTGACACATTTGAAAAATTTAATGTAAAATATGAGATGATTATTTCATCAGCTCACAGAAGTCCTGAAAGAACAAAAGATTATGTAAAAGAAGCTGAAGAAAAAGGTGCTGTTGCATTTATTGCAGCTGCTGGAATGGCAGCTCATCTTGCAGGTGCCCTAGCAGCAGCTACAACTAAGCCTATAATTGGTGTTCCTATGAAAGGTGGCGCTATGGATGGTATGGATGCTATGCTTTCAACTGTTCAAATGCCAGCAGGAATGCCTGTTGCTACTGTTGCCCTTGGAAAAGCAGGAGCTATAAATGCAGCTTATTTAGCAATGCAAATTTTAGCAATTACTGATAAAGAGTTGGCTATAAAATTAAAAGAAGACAGAATCGTAAAAGCTAAAGCTGTAGAGACTGATTCAAAAGATATTGAAGTAATTTTATAATGAAGCCAATTGCGCTGTTTACTTTGCCAAATTGTAAATGGTGCAAGGAAGCTATTTCATATTTTAAAATTAAAAAACTAAAATACAACCTCGTAGATTTATCAAAAAACAAACAAGCATTAAAAGATTGTCAAAAACAAGGATGCAGTGGTGCTCCTGTAGTTTTAATAGGAAATGTTTGGATTTGTGGGTTTGATAAGAATAAAATAAATAAAGAGTTAGGGATTAAATAGATGGTTACATTTTCACAAATTCTATTAAAATTACAAGAGTTTTGGGCAAAACAAGGGTGTAATATTGTACAACCTTATGATATACCAGCAGGTGCAGGAACGTTTCATCCAGCAACACTGCTTAGAAGTTTAGATTCAACTCCTTGGAGTACAGCATATGTGGCACCAAGTAGAAGACCAACAGATGGAAGATATGGTGAAAATCCAAATAGATTGGGTGCTTATTATCAATTCCAAGTTTTAATAAAACCAAGTCCTGATAATATTCAAGATTTATATTTACAATCTTTAGAGTATTTAGGATTAGATATCTCAAGACACGATATAAGATTTGTAGAAGATAACTGGGAGTCTCCAACTCTTGGAGCTTGGGGACTTGGATGGGAAGTTTGGCTTGATGGTATGGAAGTAACTCAATTTACTTATTTCCAACAAGTAGGAGGCCTTGCTTGTGACCCTGTTGCTGTTGAAATCACTTATGGAACAGAAAGACTTGCTATGTATTTGCAAGGTGTAGATTCTGTTTATGATATTGTATGGAATGAAAATGAACATGGAATAACAACATACGGTGATGTTCATAAAGAAGCTGAGTTTGAATTTTCAACATATAACTTTGAAGTTGCAAATACTGAAATGTTATTTAGACATTTTGATGATGCATTTAATGAGTGTAAAAAATGTTTAGAAGCTAAAATTCCACTTCCTGCTTATGATCAATGTATGATTGCATCTCATGCTTTTAATACTTTAGATGCAAGAAAAGCAATTTCAGTAACTGAAAGACAAAACTACATTTTAAAGGTGCGAGAGCTATCTCAAAGCTGTGCTGTTTTATATAAAGAGCAAGAACCTGATAGATTAGCTCGAATTGGAAGTCCTGCTTCTTTTAAAGCATTAGAAGTGCTAAAAGCAAAACATCCTGAATTATTTGTTTAAGAGATTAATTTGAAATTAAAAGAGATATACGATTTATTAGATAATCTTTCACCTTTTGCTCTTCAAGAGAAATGGGATAATGCAGGATTATTAGTAGGTTCACTTGAAGATGAGATAGAAAATATTTATATTAGTATTGATTTAGATGAAGAGCTTGTTTTAAATGCAAAAGAGAATTCTTTGATTATTACTCATCATCCTTTAATCTTTGCAGGTTTGAAAAGAGTAAATTATAATACATATAGTACAAAGTTATTAAGAGAATTAATAAAAAAAAATATTTCATTAATATCAATGCATACAAATATTGATAAGACCCATTTAAATAAATATTTTACGCAAAATATTTTAGGTTTTAAAATTATTAATACAGAAGAATTTATATCTTATTGTGAAGTAAATATGAGTTTTAATGATTTAGTTAAACATATATCTTCTAAGATGGAATTAAAAACTACAAAAGTAGTAAAGTGCAATGATTTTATAGAAAAAATTGCAATTGTAACGGGTTCTGGAATGTCATTAATTGATGAAGTTAAAGCTGATTGTTTCTTAACAGGTGATATAAAATATCACGATGCTATGGAAGCAAAAGCTAGAGGATTATCACTTATTGATATAAGACACTATGAGAGTGAAAGATGCTTTAGCCCCTTAGTTGAGGGACTTCTTTCAGAATATTTGAAAAAAAATAAATTAAAAGCTATAATAACAGCTTCGAAAAATCCATTTGAGTTTTTTATAGAAGGAGAAACGGTTGAATAAGTATTTACAGGATTTAATCAAATTATCAAAATTTGATACAGCAATTAGTATGTTTGAACCAAAAATTGAGAATGAAAAAGCAAAGTTAGCAACATTTGTTGAAACTGCAGAATCAATTAAGGCATCAATCAATTCAATATATTTAGAGATTGACGATGTTAAATCAAAAAGAACTAAAAATAATATTCATTTAGGTGAATTAAAAACTAAGTTAGAAAATATTGCAAAAAAGAACAAAGATGTTCATAATGATAAAGAATTAAAAGCTTTACAATTAGAAGAAGAAATTGCAAAAGAACAAATTTCATTTGCAAATGAAGAAATCGATAGATTAGATAATCTTGCAAAAAATAAAGAAGTTACTTTAAAAGAGTTACAAGAGAAATTATCTGCTGAAGAAAATGATATTAAAGAGATTCAAGTTGCAGTTGATACTACAATTGAAGAAATTAATAAAGAAAGAAATGTTGTATATCAAGAAAGAAGTGAATTATTAGAGAAATTTGATAATAAAATTTTAACTTTTTATGAAAAAATCAAAAGATGGGCAAAAGATTCAGCTGTTGTTCCTGTAAAAAAACAAGCATGTTATGGATGTCATATGAAAATTAATGATAAAACTTATGCTGAAGTAATTAAAGCAGAAGAAATTGTTAATTGTCCACATTGTGGAAGAATTCTTTACAAAGAAGATGAAGTACAAGAGGCTTAATTTTGAGCCTTTTTAGTATATTTTATTACTTATTATTAAGTGTTATTTATATACTTGCAATTCCTTATTTAATATTTAAATCAAAAGGTTCTAAATATAAAAAAGCAATCCCCGCTAAATTTTTTTTAAATAATAATAGTAAATTTAAAGAAAATGGCATCTGGTTTCACTCATGCTCTATGGGTGAAACAAAAGCAATAAAACCACTAATTGAGAATTATAAGCACAGTGCAAATATCTCTGTTATTACAAATACTGGTTTTGATGAAGCTTTAAGTATAACGTCAAATGTGCGGTATCTGCCATTTGAAATCTTTTTACCTTTTTGGATTAATAAACAAAAAGTTTTAGTAGTTATGGAAGCTGAACTTTGGTATATGCTTTTTTTGTTTGCAAAGAAAAAAGGTGCAAAAACTTTTTTAATAAATGCAAGAATTTCAGATAAATCTTATAAATCATATAAAATGTTTTCTTTTTTTTATAGAAAAATATTTAAGAATATTGATAAAGTTTTTGCACAAAGTGATGTTGATAAGAAAAGATTAGAAGAGCTTGGCGCTTCTAATGTGGAAGTAATTGGTAATATTAAATTAGCACAATTACCAACAAAGAAATTAGATTTACCAAAACCTGCTGGTGTTTTAATTACAGCTGCTAGTACTCATGAAAATGAAGAAGCATTAATATTAAATTCATATAAAAAGCAACAAGGTAAATTAGTAATAGTTCCTAGACATCCCGAAAGATTTCATAAAGTTGATTTATTAATAAATGAATATATCAAAAATAAAAATATTTCATATCATAGATACTCATTAAAAGAGGATTTTGATTCTGATATAATTTTAGTTGATAAAATGGGAATATTAAATGATATTTACGCAATATCAGATGTGGTTGTTCTTGGTGGTGCATTTGAGAAAATTGGTGGGCATAATCCTATTGAGCCTGCATTTTTTTCTTGTAAAATAATTAGTGGTAAAAATATATTTAATCAGAAATCACTTTTTGATTGTATTAAAAATTACTACTTAATAGAAAATGACGAATTGGAAGATTATTTAGATAATATAAAAAATCTAGATAAAGCAATTCTAACAAAAGCAGGTTCAATGGAACCTATTATAAAGGAGATAAATAAATGGCTGTAGAATATGATAAAGCATATAAGTTATTAGCACAACAAGAAGGAATTTCTAACTCAAAAGCAAAAGAGCTTATTGATAGAGGGGTTGTTAAAGTTGGAGATAAAAAAGTTTTAATTGCACGTGGTGAGATTAGAAATGATACTAAATTTAATATTAAAGAAATCGGAAAAATAAAAGTAATATTTGAAGATAAAAATATTTTAGTTGTAGATAAACCAGCATTTTTAACAGCTGATGATGTAGCTAAGAAATTCTCTGGAGCAATTTTATTAAACAGACTTGATAAAGAAACAAGTGGTGTAATGATGTTTGCAAAAAATGAAGAATTTCAGAAAAAAGCTATTACAGAATTTGCTCAAAATAGAGTTTATAAAGAGTATGTAGCTATCGTTGATGGAAAAGTTGTAGAAGAAATTGTTATTGATAAACCAATACTTACAACAAAAGATAGAGGAAGTGCTAAATCAAAAATTGATGTGAAAAGAGGAAAACCTGCTAAAAGTACAGTTTATCCTGTATTAGTTGAAGGTCATAAATCAAAAGTAAAAGTAGTAATAGAATCAGGAAGAACACACCAAATTAGAGTTCATTTAAATTCTGTTGGATTGCCAATTATTGGTGATGCTATTTATGGAAGAACTGCTTCTAATATCAATAGAGTATTATTACACTCAAAAATCACTAGAATATTTGATTATGAGTTTATTGCACCTGAGCCAAAAGAGTTTAGAGTGTATGACTTTAATTCATAATTAAGCTTCAATAAAACAACAACTCCCTATTAGTGGGAATTGTTGAAAATATAAATATAAAAATTTCCTTAAACTATCTTTCTTCTTTAATCTAAAATAAAGTATTTTTAAAGTAAAATCACACAATTTAAAAATTGTGGAGATTCATTTTGTTTGATTCAATAACCGGTTCGATAAGAAATGCAGTAAATAAAATAAGACATCAAGATGATGTTGCAGCTTTAACAAAAGCAACATCAGAGTTAAAAAAAGCTTTATTAAAAGCTGATGTACATCATAAAACTACAAAAGACCTTATTCAGGCTGTTGAATTACAAACTAAAAGTGCAGGTATTGGACAAGATTCTTTCTTAAAAGCGTTAAAAAGTGAATTAACTAATCTTTTAACAACTTCAGGAAATCAAGGTTTTGTTTTTTCTTCTACTCCTCCTACAACAATTTTAATGACAGGACTTCAAGGTTCTGGTAAAACTACTACAACAGGTAAGTTAGCTAACTATTTAAAAACTAGAAAGAAAAAAGTTTTAGTAGCAGCATGTGACTTACAAAGATTAGCAGCAGTTGAGCAATTAAAACAAATTGCAGCACAAATTGATGTTGATATCTATTTTGATGACAATGAAAAAGATCCAATTAAAATAGCACTTGCAGCAAAAGAAAAAGCAAAAAAAGAACATTATGATGTATTATTAATAGATACAGCAGGACGACTTGCAATTGATGAAGAGTTAATGCTTCAATTAAAAGATATTAAAGATGCAATTAACCCAAATGAAATTTTTTATGTTGCAGATTCATTAACAGGTCATGATGCAACAAAAACAGCAAGTACTTTTAAAGAAAAAATTGGAATAGATGGTGTAATTTTATCTAAGTATGATGGTGACACAAAAGGTGGGGTTGCCCTTTCGATTGCTAATCAAGTAGACGTTCCTTTAAGATTTATAGGAACTGGTGAAAAGATGCCAGATCTTGAAGTATTTATTCCTGATAGAATTGTTTCAAGATTATTAGGTCTTGGTGATATTGAGGGACTTGCTGAAAGAACATCTGCAATTATTGATGAGAAAAAAGCAAAAGAAGTTAGTAAAAAAATCAAAAAAGGTCAATTTAATTTTAATGACTTTTTAGATCAACTTTCAATGATGAGTAAATTAGGTTCTATGAAATCAATTATTGGAATGATTCCTGGTCTTTCACAAATGGCAGGACCTTTAAAAGATATGGATTTTGAAAACTCTGCTGAAATAAAAAGAATTAAAGCACTAATAGGTTCTATGACTCCAAAAGAGAGAGAAAATCCAGATTTAATGAACCCAAGTAGAAAAAGAAGAATTGCAGTAGGTTCTGGAGTTTCTGAAGTTCAAATCAATAAAATTTTAAAGCAATTTAAAAATGCTTCTAAAATGGCTAAACAACTTTCAAGCAAGGGTGGAATGAAAGGTTTACAAAATATGTTGTCTCAAATGGGACCTGGTGGGATGCCAAAAATCCCTAGATAAAAATATTAAATAGTGTTGAGCTGTAAACTTTTAACTTAGGTTTTGGAGTTTAGAATTCAATACTATAATCAAAAAAGGAAAGAAAACATGACAGTAATTAGATTAACAAGAATGGGAAGAAACAAAAAACCATTTTACAGAATCGTTGTAACAGATTCAAGAAAAAGAAGAGATTCAGGTTGGATTGAATCAATTGGTTATTTCAACCCAGTAGTTGAGCCAAAAGTATTAAAAATTGACGAAGAGAGATATAACTATTGGTTAAGTGTTGGTGCTAAACCATCAGAAAAAGTTAAAAAACTAGCTTCTAAATAATTATAATTAGAATATATTATGATAACTAAATTTATAGAAAACTATGCACGACTTATTGTTAGTGTACCTGAAGATGTGACCGTTACTAAAGAGCTAATAGATGAGAATTTCGCTGAAATAATCATAAGTGTTAATAGTGTTGATATTGGTAAACTTATTGGTAAAAATGGAAATATGATTAACGCTTTAAAAACTATGGCAAATGGTTGTAAAGCTAAAGATGGTGTATCATACAAAATACAAGTTATTGTGAAATAGTTGTTTATGAATAATAATATATTTGTTGCTAAATTAGGAAAAGCTGTAGGCTTACAAGGTCAATTAAGACTTTTTATAGACTCAGATTTTCCTGAACAATTCAAAAAGGGTGCTGTCTTTAGCACTAATAGAAATCTACAACTAAAAGTTTTAGAATATAATCCTTCGAGAGAATTAATTAAATTTGAAAACTATGAAGATGTGGAAACTGCAAAGAAACTTACTAATCAAGAACTTTATTCAACATTTGAGCAAACAAAAGAGTTTTGTAAATTAGGAAAAAATGAATTTTTCTGGTTTGATTTAATATCTTGCGATGTTTATGAAAATGAGTTAAAATTAGGAAATGTAAAAGAAATTCAAAGATATCCATTAAATGATTATCTAGAAGTTACAACTGATGTTACACTTACAGATAAAGGTTTACCTAAGACTTTTTTAATTCCTCATTTATTTGATAAATATATATTAAATATTGATATTGAAAAAAAAGTTATAAACGTAACAAAATCATTTGAAATCTTAGAAAATTCATAATTTTCTAAAGATTCCTATTTAATAATTACATCTTTTATCAAACTCTTCTTGAGTTAATTCAAGCTCAAAAGCTTCATCAAAACCTTTATCAAGTAACTTATCTAATAATTCAGCTCTTTTTTCATCATTATTAAATGGTCCAAAATAGATTTCAATTCTATTTTTATCATCTCTACATAAAATAGCACTTGAGTTAATAGCAGTGATTTTATCTAAATATTTTTTATAAAGACTACCTTTTATTTTTGCAACATTAATAAGCTTTAAAAAGCTGTTATTAGTATCGTTTTTTGCACTTACAGGTTCTTGCATTGTTTCTTGTTTCTGTACGACAACTTCATTATTAATAGGCTCGACTACTTCTAATTTTGTTTTATTGGCTTCTAGTTCTTCTTTAAGTCTTAGGGCTTCTTGTTTCATAGCTTCTAGTTGAGCTTTTTCATTTTCAAGTTCTATTTTCTTTTCTTCAATGGCAGCTTTTTCTTTTAATAAAGCTTCTTCTTGAATTTTATATGCTTCTTCTTCTCTTCTTTTTTGTTCTTCTATAATTCTTTTTTCATTTTCAATTTTTTCTAATTCTTCAGTTTTATCTTGATTAATGTTTTTATTTGTTAAATAGGATAATTGTTCATTTAGTTTTTTTGAATTTATATCTTTGATATCAAATTTATAAGTTTCTTCTTTAACTTCTATAGGAGCATTATCTTGAATTCTTACTTGTACAGGTTCTTCTTTTGGAGTAAAGAAACCAAGAAAATATAAAGTAATTCCAAGAGCTAAAAGTAAAATAAGAAATACAATTAAACCAATTAATATTTTGCTAAGAGTAGACTTCTTTTTTGATTTAACAAACTCTTCTTTTAACTCAATAATTTCTTTATAGTCATCTGCAACATCTTGACTTAAAGATTCATCTTTATCTTCATTTTCAATAGTTAAAGAGTTTTCATCTAATGATTTATCTTTATTAACATTTAAATCTTCTACAGCTTTATTTTCTTCTGCCATTACTTACTCTTTTAAAGTTTATTTTGTTTTTCTTTTAATTTTCTATAATACTCTTTTCTGTATTGTTTTAACTGTTCTTTTTTTCTTTCTCTATACTCTTTATCATATTCAAGTCTTTTTTCTTTATTTTGCTCATAATAATCTTTTTTACTATCTTTATACTCATTTATTTTAGAAACAATTAATTCTTTTCTATTATCAACATACTTTTTTTGAGCTTTGATTATTTCTTTTATTTTTAAGGAAAAGTTCTCTTCATTGAGTTCTTTTTCATAATCTATCTCTTTTTTGATTACTTTCTTTTTTTTAAGATAGTACTCTTTTTTCTTTTTCTTATGAGCTAAAAAGTTTTCCTCTCGTCTTTTCTTCAATTCCTCTAAATTCATTATTCTAAAGGTTTAACTAACTTTTTAATCTATTTACAGTATCTAGCATACTATCTGTTGTCGTTATTGCTTTCGAATTTGCTTCGTAAGCTCTTTGTGCTGTAATTAAGTCAACCATTTCATTAACTAGTTTAACATTTGATAATTCAATCATCCCTTGTTGTATTGATCCAAATTGTTCTTCAGAGGGATTCCCTTCAATTACATCTCCTGATGCATCACTTTGCATAAATAAAGAATCTCCAAGAGGGATTAAACCTGCTGAGTTTATAAAGTCTGCTATTGTGATTTGACCTAAATCTGTAGTTGTACCTGTTTGTGAATCTGTAGCTGTTACTGTTCCATCTTTTGCAATTGAAACATCTACTACGTTATCAGGAATTACAATTTCAGGAGATAATGAATAACCGCTTCCATTTACAATAGAACCTTCAGAATTTAACTTAAAAGCTCCATTTCTAGTATAAGCAGTTTCTCCACTTGGTAGAGTAATTTGAAAAAAACCTTTTCCTTCTATTGCTAAATCTAAAGTATTTGAAGTTAATTTTAAATCGCCTTCAGAAAAGTTTTTTTGAATACCAGAAACTCTAACTCCCAAACCTACATCGATTCCTGTTGGATTCATTGTAGTTTGTGATGTTTGTCCTGCTGTATAATTTAATGTTTCATACATTAAATCCTGAAATTCTGCTCTATCTTGCTTAAATCCAGTCGTATTAACATTGGCTATATTGTTTGATGTTACATCGATTTGGTGTTGCATTGAATTCATACCAGTTGCTGCTGTGTAAAGTCCTCTAATCACGGGCTATCCTTTTGAATTACATATTTAATTATTATATTTTAAGTACAATTAAAGTTAGATAAATTTACAAGGTTATTTTTTCTAATGATTAAGTATAAATTTAAAACAAATTATATATAATGCATATTTACTGAAAATATTTATAAATACAAGGGATACTTAATGAAAATTCTAATAGTTGATGATAGCTCTACAATGAGAAGAATCATTGGAAATGTAGTTATGCAATTAGGATTTACTAAAGATAGTTTCGATGAAGCTGAAGATGGTGTAAAAGCTTGGAAATTACTTAGTGAAGCTCATTTTGACGTAATATTAACAGATTGGAATATGCCAAATATGAATGGTCTGGAATTAGTTAAAAAAGTTAGATCAGAGGGAACACATCAAAAAACACCTATAATCATGATCACAACAGAAGGTGGTAAGGGTGAAGTTATTACAGCATTAAAAGCAGGGGTTAATAATTATATTGTTAAGCCATTTAATGCAGAAGTATTAAAAGAGAAACTTGATGGAGTATTGAAAAAATAATATAAGGTCTTATCATGAGCATGAGTCAAGAAGAAATTGAAGCTTTAATGAGTGGTTTAGATATTGAGGATGATGTAGTAGAAGCTGAAGAATCAAGTGTTTCTGTAAAAGTTAATACTCAAGAAATTGAAGAACTATTATCTCAAACTGAAGATTATAAAAAAGAAGAAATAAAAGCTAAAACAAAAGATGAAGATGTAATCAAAGTAAGTGTTGATGAATCAAAAGATATTATTGAACATAAAGAAGAATCTTTTGTTAAAACTGATGAAATTGAAAAACTATTAAATGATATAGAAACAAGTTCTGTAGATGATGACGAAGAAGATCTTGAAGAAGAATCTTTTGATGAACTTGAAGACTTAATTTCTTTTGAAAAAGAACCTATTATTGAGCCTATAAAAGCTGAAGTTAAAGAAGTTGAAAAAGAAAAAGATATTCCTTTAAAAAAACAAGATTCAAGAAGTGAAGATGATATTGCAAAAGATTGGACATCTTCAAGAATTGAGGAAGGAATATTTCCACTTCCAGCTGAAAAAGATACAAAAGTTGTTAATCAGTTAAGTCAGGTAGCAAATGATTCAGAAGAAAAAGTATCTCAAATCTTTGACGTTTTAAGTTTTGCTCTTGATAATAATAATGAATTACGAGCTAGAATTAAGAATATAGAAGCTTTTGTTGTTGCTCAATCTAAATTATTAGACTCTTTAAACAAAAGATTTCCTAATATTAATGTTTTTACTGAACATCTAAATAGTGCAAATGATGTTTCTAATTCTTTAAATACTTTAAAGCTATTGACAAATGATGAAGATTCAAAGATTTTCCAAGCAATGGAATTAATGCAATTTAATGATATAAATAGACAAAAAATCGAACGAGTAATGTCTGTTATTAGAAAATTATCTTTATATTTAAACAACCTATTTGAAGATGATAGTGGTTCAAAAGATATTGCTGTTGCAAAGCATATTCATGGAGATAGTACAGACGATTTAATAGGTGATGATTTAGATAAATTAATCGCAGAATTTTCAAATAATAAATAATAAGGAGTAGTTATGAATCAGGGTACTTATCCTCTTGCTGCATCTATGATTAATCAAATTAATCGTTTAGATCAAATTAGTAATAATTTAGCAAATATTAATACAAATGGTTTTAAACAAGAAGGAACTACTGAAACTACTTTTAATTATTACTTACAAAGAGCACAAGAAAATAATACATCTCCTACAAAAATAAATGTTGTTACAAATAATGTACCAAAAATTGATTCAAAATTTATAAACTCTGAAATGGGTCCAATTGCAATGACTGGAAATACTTTAGATTTTGCTTTAAATAACCCAGATACTTTTTTTAAAATACAAAATGCCGATGGTGATATTGTTTATTCAAGAGATGGGGCATTTAAGAACCTTGATAATTTCCTAGTAGATTCAAATGGAAATAATGTATTAAATGCAGATAATGAACCAATAGTTATTGAAGATAATTTTGCATCACAAGTTGGTGTTGTAAAAATTCCTTATACAAATTTGGACAAAATTGGTGATAATACTTATGCGATAAAAGATGCCAATACAATGGAAATATTTGAGAATAATGATAATTTAGTTGTTCAAGGTGCAATTGAAAAATCTAATGTTAATTCAGTTACTGCTATGGTTGAATTAATTGATGCTCACAGAAGATTTGACCAATCTCAAAAAGCTATCAAATCAATTGATGAATTAAATGCTGGATTGATAGATAAAATAGGAAGTAATACTAAATAATGGAAGCAAGTAGCATAACAAACAAACTCTTTGAACAATTAAACTTTAGAGGTGAAAGACAAAAAGTTATATCAAGCAATATTGCTAATATAAATACACCAAATTATAAAACCAAAGATTTAGTATTTGAAGATGAATTGAGTAATTCAATTTCAAATAGTTTACAATTAAAAGCTACAAACAGTAGACATCTTTCTACTATTAATTCATCTACAATGAATTCTAATCCTAAATTAACAGAAGTAAAAAATTTAGAAGAACAAAATGATGGGAATAATGTAAATTTAGATACGCAAATGAGTGAAATGTCTAAAAATAAAATATTATTTGATGCCATTCAATCATCAATAAAAAGAGATTCACGATTATTTCGTTCAGTAATTGAATCATCTGCAAAAAATTAATTAGGATAAGATAATTTATGGATCAACTTTTAAAGTTTATAAATAATTTAAATACAGCACAAAGAGCTGTAATTATTGGAGGTTTCTCTTTATTATTTATTTTATTAGTTGGATTATTAGTTTATTCAAGTATAAAAGCAGAAGATAAAAAGTTAAACTATACAATTGCTTCAAATTTGACTAAATCTCAAGTTATGTTAGCAAGTGATGAGTTAGAAGCATCAGGGATTCAATTTGCTGTAATTGGAACAGGAAACAATTTAACTTTAAAAACTTCAAAAGAGTTTATAAATATTGCAAAAATTAAATTAGTAACAAGTGAAGCAGCAACAAGTAAACATGTTGGTTGGGAAATTTTTGAGAAATCTTCACTAGGTACAACAAATTTTGAGAATAAAGTTAAATTTTTAAGAGCCTTAGAAGGCGAACTGTCACGTTCTTTAGAGTCTTTAACGGGTGTTTTAAGAGCAAATGTAAAAATAGCAATTCCAAAAGATACAATTTTTACTGAAAAGAAAAATGATACAACAGCATCTGCTATGGTTTCTTTAAAGCCTGGAGTTTTTTTAACTCAAAAACAAATTGATGGTATTAAAAACTTTATAGCTTCAGCTGTTCCTGATTTAAAACAGGAAAATATTCAATTAATAGATCAAGATGGTACTTTATTACAATTATCAAATGATGATTTAAATAATCAAAAATCTTCTACTCAGAATAAATATAAAGAGAATTTAGAAGAAGATTATTCTAAAAAAGTTGTTGCATTATTAGAACCTTTTGTTGGAGTTGGAAGAGTTGTTGCAAAAGTTACTATTGCTTTAGATTTTGTAAAAAAAGATGTTGAAGAAGAGATATATAATCCTGAAGGAAGTATCCGTTCTCAGCAAGTTGTTGAAAACACGGCAAATTCTCAAGGAATGCCAAATTCAGCAGGTGGAGTTGCTGGTGTTGATAATAATATTCAAACTCCAAGCACTGGAAATGGTGCTAGTAATATGGCTTCAAATTCTGAAGGAACAAATACTGTTACAAATTATGAAATTTCAAAAAAAATAATTACTCAAAAAGATAACAATTACACTAATATAAAAAGAATCACAGCTGCCGTTACTTTTGATTCATCTGTTTTAAAAGACGTGCAAAATAAAGATGAATTTATAACTTCTTTAGAGTCTATAGTTCAAGATACAATTGGATATGATAAGGTAAGAGGCGATAAAATAACGGTAAAAGATTTTAAATTTATTGGTGTAAAACCAATGGACCAAGTTGCTCAAACTGTAGATGAAAATGGAAATGCAATAGTTATTGATAATAGTCCTGTTGATACAGTATCTATGATAAAATCAATTTTAAAAGATTTTAGTGAATATATTCAATATATTATTGCTGCGTTTTTATTGTTTATATTTTATAAGAAATTTATAGCATCAAATGAAGTGGTTATTTTAGGAGATGGTACAAGACAAAGTGTAGATGGTAATGATGAAAATTTAGTAAAAGATATGTTAACTGATTATGAAAATGAATTTGATACGAATAGTGCTCAAGGAAGATTAAAATCAAAAGTAAAAAGTCAAATATTAAATAATATTGATGGATTAGATGAAGAATCAGCAGCTAAATATGAAGTTTTTATAGAAGAATTAGATAGAGAGATCAATAATAATCCACTTGAAATAGCAAGAATGATAGAATTGTTATTAAATGAGGGTAGCGGTAGTTTTAAATAAAAGGGTGTTGATAAATGGCAGGAACTAACACAAAAGAAAATGACGTTCTAAAAGGAATGTCGATGATAGAGAAAGTTGCAAGATTCTTTGTATTAATAGGAGAAGAGTCTACTGTTAAAATATTTCAACATTTACCAAAAGAAATGGTTGAAAATATATCTACTGCAATTACTCAAATAACATCAATAAATAAGGACATATCATTAGCTATTCTTGAAGAATTTCATTTGTATACTCGATCAAAAAGTTTTATTAGTGCAGGTGGTTATGACTTTGCAAGAGATATTTTATATAAATCTTTGGGTAAAGCAGAAGCAGATGAAGTATTAGCAAAATTATCTCGTATGAAAATGGCGTCACAAGCATTTTCATATTTAGATGGAATTAACCCTAAACAATTAAGTGATTTTATTAAGGATGAATCACCGCATACCATTGCTGTTATTTTATCACATATGGATCCCAATAAAGCAGCAGAAGCTTTAATGCAACTTGATGAAGAAATTAGGGTAAAAGTAACTATACAAATAGCAACAATTAAAGATGTTTCTCCAGATGTTGTAAGAACAATTTCTCTTGTTTTAGAGAAAAAATTAGAGTCTTTACTATCTTCTATTGTTGATGTTGGTGGAGTAAAAGTTGTTGCTGATATGTTAAATAAATTAGGACCTAAAGCCCAAGATATTCTTAAAAATATAAATGGAATTGATACTTCACTAGCTACAAAAATAAAAGAAAATATGTTTGTATTTGAAGATTTATTAAATCTTGATGGTGAATATATTATGAAAATTTTACAAAATGTAGACACAGCAGATGTTGTAGTTGCGATGAAAAATGCAACAGAAGAAGAAATGGAAAAAGTTACAAGTTCAATGAGTCAAAGAGCAAGAGATAGATTTAAAGAAGAGTTTGAAATGTTAAATAAAGTTAAAATTAAAGATATTGAAGCAGCTCAGAGAAAAATGTTAGATGTAGCGCAAAAAATGATAGAAGATGGAATCATTGATAGAGAGAATAGTTAATGGCTGATAATGTATATTCAAGTGCAAAAATATTAAGTAAAAATGAAAATGTTGAAAAATATGAATTGGGTACTTTTATTAATAATCAAGTTGAAAATAATGTAGTTGCAAATTCAAAAACAATTTTAGATGATAGAGAAATAAATGGAAGAACAGATCCTTTATTAATTGAAATTAGAAATTTAAGTACAAAAATTAATGAAATCTCACAAAAAGTTACAAGTATTGAAAATGATGGTATTAAGGGGAAAGATATTGATGCACAAGTTGTTCAAGCAATAAGAGATTTGAAACATTATGCAGCATTTTTCGAACAAGCTACTTTTCAAATGGAAACAAAACTATTAAGAACTTCTATTTCTATTGCAAAAAAAATTATAAGTATAGAAATTGGAGAAAATTCTTCAAAAATTGCTAAACAAACAATCACTCATCTTTTAGAAAAAATTAAAACAGCATCTAAGGTTCAAATTCATTTAAATCCAAAAGATTATGAAGTATTAAAAAATCAGTTAACACTAGAACCTTTTATCGAGCTACACCAAGATGCTAATGTAACAGCTGGTGGAGTAGTGATTGCTAGTGATCTTGGAAACTTCGATGGAAATATTGAAGCAAAAGTTGCATCAATGCTAGAATCTCTTGATTTGGTGATATAATTAGTAATTATTCTTTACTTGAAATAGTTTTAGTTTATGATATAATTGAATAAAATAATTAGAAAAGTATTAAAAAATGGAAATTAGCGAAAGAGATTATGACTTATTAGTTGATACAGAAATTGTTGTTGATGTAATGTTGGGTAGTACTAATATTAGTATTTCAGAATTTCTTAAACTAGGTGATGGAGATATAATCTCTTTACATAAGGCAGCTGGTTCTGGTGGTGAGATTTACGTAAACTCTAGGATCATTGGAACAGGCGATATTATAGTAATAGAAGACAAGTTAGCAGTTAGAGTTCAAGATTCAATGGATTCTGATAATGTAGTAAGATATTTCTTTGAAGAACATATGATATAGGAGATTAAAATGGCTGATGGAATACAAATAAATTCAAGTGTCGGAGTTGATGGTAACTCATATACAAGTGCAATAAGTAATGATCAATTATCAAGTGACGATTTTTTAAAATTAATGATTCAAGAATTAAAATTACAAGATCCTACAAAACCAGTTGATTCGGCATCAATGCTTTCAACACAAATGCAAATGTCATCAATTAGTACAAATCAAGAAATGATGAAAGTAATGCAGTCAATGCAAACATCATTTAATCAATCATCTTTATCTAATGCTTCTTCTGTAATAGGAAAAAATATTGAAGATGGTAATATTGGTGAAGATGGAGTTTCAAAAGCTTATACTGTAAGATCTGTTGAAAATATTGATGGTGAAATTCAAGTAAAAGCACAACAAATTTTATATCTAGAAGATAGAATATCTGCAAATGATTCTTCTAATGGATTTCTTGATTATAATATAAATGGTGAGATATTTGATAGTAGTGGAAATAAAACAGGTCAGAAAGTTGTTTTAACAGGTCCGGGTCAACCTTTGGTTAGTGATGGAAAATTAACAATTCTTGATGCAAATAATGAAAAAGTAAGTAATCATGGTTATACTTTAGCAAATTCAACTGTACCTGTATATTCTGATAAGCTAACAACTATTCCTTTTTCTTCAGTAACTAAAATATTTTAAAGGATAAAAAATGATTGGTTCATTATGGAATGGAATTTCAGGTTTAAATAGTTTCGAAAAAGCATTAAGTAGTGAATCAAATAATATTTCTAATGTAAGTACTGTTGGATATAAAGAAGATGTTATTACCTTTGAAGACATGATGTACAATAGTCGTTATGGAAAAGGAACAAGAGTTGAAGCTGTAAGTAAAGCTATGTCTCAACAAGGTGGTATTAAACTAACAAATAGTGATTATGATGTTGCAATTGAAGGTAAGGGATATTTTATTGTTGGTGATTTAGCTGACAATGGAAAAGTTGAAAGATTTTATACTAGAGCTGGAAATTTCAGAATAGCAGAAGATGGTATACTAAAAACACAAAATAATATGAATATTTTGGGATTAAGTTCAGTATCTGTTCCTGCTAATACAAAATTTGATGATAAGTATACAGAAGTAATAGCTTCACAAATTGCAAATAATTCAAATGCTTTACAGTCAATAAATGCAAGATCGACAAATTATTTAACAACTGTTACAAGTGATGATATTAATAATAGTGGAAACAATTATAAAACAAAATCAGCTAAAATAGCAGATATTCAAGCATTAATAACTGATTATAAAAATAAACTTGAACTTTATGCATCAAATTCAACAGCTACACCTAGTAATTCAACTTCTCAAATTACAAATGTTAATTTATCAACATCAATGGCTGGATTAGTTAATGAAAGCGATATTTTAAAAATTACTATAAATAATAATGAAATAAAACAACAGTTTGATACTGATATTGCTACTACATTGAAAAAGTTTTCAGATAAAATATCTAATATTCAAGGTATGAGCTCATCAATTGATACAAGTACAGGATTATTAACTATAAATTCATTAATTCCTGGAAAAGAAGTAGCAATTAAAGATGCTCAAATTAATGGTAATTTTTTATCAGTTACTAATACTCAAAATGCAATATTAGGTTCAGGAATAGGTTTAGTAAATAGCTCAAAAGATGTTTTAAAAACAGCACTAGAAGCAGCTGGTGCTGAATTTTTAGATATTACAAGTACTATATCATTGGTTAATCAAGATAATTTAACACAAGCTGATAAGATACAATTAAGTCTATCAAAGTTGAATTTATCTAATAATATTGGTACAATAGAAATTGACAATGGAATTATTTATTCAAAAGATGGTGAAAATAAATTTGTTTTAGGAAAAATACAAACAGCTAATTTTATAAATGAACAAGGTTTATCTCCTCAAGGAAATAATTTATATCAAGTTAGTGCCGACTCAGGAGAAGCATATAATGCTAGATATCAAAATAAATTAGTTGGAAGCGCATTAGAACAAAGTAAAGCTAATTTAAGTAATAGTTTAACAGCTTTATTGATTTATCAAAAAGCTTTTGAAGCAAATTCAAAGTCAATTACTACATCTGATGATATGTTACAAACAGCTATTCAATTAAAAAAATAGCTTTTTGTTTATATATTAGTACTACTTTTAGTACTAATATATGAACATTAGTTCATCACCTTAACAAAAAGGATAAGTTATGATCGGAGCATTATGGACAGGAATCTCAGGATTATCGTCACAACAACAAGCTTTAGATAATGAATCAAATAATATTGCAAATGTTAATACAATAGGATTTAAATCATCAAGAATATCATTCGCAGATCAAATGTACCAAGATAGAATAGGTAAAGGATCTAAGATTCTTGATGCGGAGAAACTTTATACTCAAGGAAATCTAAAATTAACAGGTGTAAATTATGATATGGCCTTAAGTGGAGATGGATTTTTTACAGTAGTAAATCAAAATAGTTCAGGAACATCAGAAAGTTATTACACAAGAGCTGGTAACTTTAGAATGGGTGATAATGGAACTCTTCAAGATGCTGCTGGAAACGAAGTACAAGGTTGGATGATGACTACAATTGATAGTCAAAATGATGTAACTAGTACAAATCCAAATGTTAGTGTATTTACAGATGACTATACAAAGTTACTTAGTTCTAAAATAGTAAGGCATGGAACTTATGTAGAAACAATAACTGCAAAAGCCACAGATTATTCTACAACAGCAAAATCAGACTCAACAAGTGCTTTTAGTGGAGATGGAGCAAAAACGAAATCTTCAAAAATGTCAGATATTGAAGCTGCTATTACAGATTATACATCATGGTTACAAAAATTAAAAGATGAGCCAGATGCTTCATCTGCTACTTCTATAGCACAAACATCGCAAATAAATTTTAAATCAGGTACTGAATCAATAATAAGTAAAGATGGAGATCAAATTTATGCTTATATAAATGGTAATAAATACTCTCAAAACTTTTTATTAACCAGTGCTACTACTGCATTTAAAGTTGATTTATATAATTCTTTAACTGCAGCAGAAAGAACAGCTGGTGGATTTGTTGATCCAGGTACTGTTGCTTCTCCAAATACTTTAAGTGATACTCAAAATGCAATTTATGATAAAGCAGCTAGTAAAATAGCTACATATAAAGCATTAGCAGATAAGATATCACAAATACCTGGTTTAGTTGCAACAATGGCTATTGATTCAGGGAAAAATGATGTCTTTAATACAGGGGAAACTTATACTAGTTCAACTAATAAAGCAGATATGTTAAAAGGAATTATTCAAATTAAATCTTTAATTCCTGGGACTGAATTTACTATTTCAGAAGTTGCTGAAGTATCAGGAAATGCTGTAGTTCAAGGGAATTATCAAAGTACAACAACAGGATCAAAAGGTTCTGGTGTTGGAGCTTTAGAAACATCAAGAAATGCATTGTCTCAATTAATTACAGGTAAACAACAAGATGTTTATACTCCAATTGAAGATTTAAAAATTGATGGAACAGCAAAAAATTATCAATTTAATATAACTATTTATGATAAAGAATTAAAAATAAATACTCCAATACCAAATGATGGAGCAGTCCCTCCTTCTGCATTGCCAATTTCAATTGCTGGTGCTACATCTTTAGATGATATAATAACAGCAATTAATAGTGATACAAATTTATCAGAGCATATAAAAGCTAGAAATGTAAATGGAAATTTAGTTATAGAAACATTAAATTCAAATTTTGATGTTGAATTTGCAGGTAGTTTAAAAATTGAATCAGCAACTCCAGGTGTTTATACTCCAATTGATGTAAATGCAAACTACTCAGGAAGAAAAGGAGCTGGCGCTGAATTTATAGAAGTAATAAATAAAGTGGATCAAACAGCATCAAAAGGAAGTTTACAATTAAGACTTGATACTTTAGGAATTTCAGATTCAGCTTTTGGTGAATTCTCTGTTGATAGTACAGGTCTTATTACTATGAAACAAGATGGAGCTGAATTTGCTGTTGGTCAAGTTGCAATTGCAGTTTTTAATAATAACAGAGGTTTAAATCCTGTTGGAGATAATTTACTTGCAAAAACAAATGAATCAGGTGATCCTGTATACAATCTTAATAATAGTAAAACAGCAAAAATTGAAGCGAAGACATTAGAGTTAAGTACAGCAGATTTATCTGAGAGTTTAGTAAATCTAATGGTATTTCAAAGAGCATTTGAAGCTAATGCAAAATCAATTACAACTTCTGACGAGTTGTTAAACACATTAATCAATCTAAAAAGATAATTTTTAAATAGGGTAAGATTTCTTACTCTATTTATACTTAAATAGGATAAATTTGGAAAATTTTTTATTAGTAGTTGTTATTGGAGTCTTATTATTATACTTCTTCTCAAGTGCAAATGTATATAAATCTTTATATAAAAAAGTAAATGAAGAAAAGAATATTTTACAAGAAGATCTAACAAAATTAGAAACATTAATGGAAAGATATGAGAAGCAAGTAAAAATAAGTGCTAATACTTTAAAGACAAACCAAGGAAATTTACAAGTTGCAAGAGATGATTTGCAAGAATTAAGACTTGAAAATATTAATTTAAAAAATAGACTAGATGAATTAGAAAAAAGAAACGATGAGCTTTATGCTCAAGTTAATGCAATGGTTTAAGGCATAACCTTCGATGAAATTACTATATAAAATATTCTTAAGTACTCTTACTATAAATAGTATTTTATATGCTAATATTGATACAGATATTATTGAATCTCAGCCTGAAATAATATTTCAATTTGAAAAGCTTAAAAAAACTCAAGAGAACTTAGCTTTACAAGTAGATTTTAACAAAGCAGTTTTACATCTTAGTAAAAATGAGTTAAATGAAGCAATTGAGCTTTTTAAAATAACTTCAACAATTTTAGAAATACCATCTTATTTAAATATGGGGATTGCTTATTATAAACTTAATTCTATAGATAATGCTATTGTGTATTTAAATAAAATTTATGAAAAACAAGAAAATGTAAAAAGTAATACTTTCTCATATATGTCTGCTTGTTATTATCTTTATCAAATTTCAAAAGATAATAAATATTTAGATACTATTGTAAAAATTTCGAAAAAATATAAAGATTTATCTGAGCATACAAAAAGAATGTTAGCTGATACTTATATTATTTTAAAAGAGTATCAAAGTGCATTAGATGTCTTAAATACAATGGATTATGCAATGAATTTAAAAAAAGCATTAATACATATTAAGTTAAAAGATTATGAAAAAGCAAACTTATTACTTAAAAAAGCAAAAAATGATAATGTAAATCCAAATACAATTGATAAAATATTATGGTTCCAAAGCTTTACAGAATTAAAATTGAACAATCTTGAGCAGTTAAAAGAGACATTAGACTCTATAAATTCAAGAAAAAATACATTTAAAGCCAATACTGAACTACCATTAGAAATTTATTTTAATCAAAATAAATATACATCAAAACAATATTTAGATTCGGTTTTAAAATTTGATGATGCAAGAAAAACAGACTTTATTTTTTATTTTGCACCTTTTATATTTTCAGATTCACAAGAGATTATGTATGATAGTTTAAAGGGTTTTATTTATAATCAAAAAGAGAGTATTGTAAATTTAGAAGAGATGGTTGATTATAATTCTAAATTTCTAAAGATAGTAAAAGAAGATCCTATAATTAGAGTTGTTGAGTTAAAAAAAATGTTAGTTAAAGATACTAAATCATATATATTTTATAATTTAGCTCTTTCATGTGCACAAATAAATGATTTTCATAATGCTTTTAAATATTTTGAAAAAGCATATAAGTTAAATCCTGGAAATAAACTATACTCTACAATGTTTTTAATAACTGCAAATAGATTAAATATAAAAATAAAAGATAAAGAGTATATTGAAACAAGTATAAAAAATAATAATGGTTTATATAATTATTTTGGTAAGGAGATTTATAAACTATTCTTAAATCCTCAATATACATCAGCAGATCAAGCATTAACTTATGAAAATACAATATTTTATAAAGCAATTGATTTTTTAAAAGTTATGAATGAAGATAAAATTACTGTAGACCATATGTTATTAGATGAACACTTTAAAGATCCTCTAACATTTTTAATAAGATTAGTTCAAAGACGGCAAGGAGAGAATGACTTCTCTTATTATGCAAGATTACAAGACTCTATACCACTTACTTTAAATGATAATTTTTTAGAAGGGCCGCTAGTTATTACTAGGTATTATGTTGATATATTAAAATCATTAGGTATTATTTCAAAAGCAGATTTAAGAATATCAGGGGGAAAAAGTCCTTCTTATCTTAGAACAAAAGCTCTAAGAGATTTACATTTTAATTCACCTGATGAAACTATTAAAACATTAGAGTATTTACAAAGTGAATATAAGTTAGAAGATAAATATACTATGTATTTATTAGTTGCTGCATTATTAGAAGCAGGACGATATAATGATGCTTCTTTACAAATATCATTAATAAAAGCAATTTTAAACGATCAAGATGCAGATTTTTTAACTGCAGTGCAACTTATTCAAGAATTAAAGATTTCAAGTGCAAAACAATTTTTAACTCATCCTTACTTAGATTCTTTAATTGATTTTAAATTACTAGGCTTTGATGAGTATTTAGAATCTCTTTAGATTCTTTCTAAAATCCTAAATAATTTAATTTTTTTCTGCTATAATAACTTAAATTTGTTATTTTTAGGAGGATACTATGGAAATTGGTAGAGTTGCGGAAATTGATAATTCAAAAATAAACAATGCAGAAAAAGCTAAAAAAGTTAGTGATGTAAATGACAAGAATAAAGTAAATCCAGAGGATGAATATAAAAAAGCTCTTGGTTCTCAGTCTATTCCAGACAAGAATGAAGTTATTTTGGATAATGTAAGATTTGGTTACAACAAAAGTTCAAAAGATTTTTTTGTGAAAGTAACAAGAGGTGAAGCTGAATATAAATATCCGACAGAAGATATGATGAAAGTTAAAGCTTATATTTTACAAGAATTAGAACAAAACAATAATTAAGGTAGTTTAATTGGCATCAGATTTATCAAATATATTTAAAGATGAACTTTCAAATACATTAGAGCAGTTATTATCAAAAAATTCTCAAGTAGTTACAATAACTGCATTGTCAGGTGATAGTTTTGATTCTACTCAACTTGTTGAATGTACTGTTAAGTTTGATTTTAAAGGTGTTTCTTCAGAAGTTGTTTTTTATGTACCAACATTGAGTGCTACAAAGTTTGAGTACTTAATGCTTGGTGGTATGGGTGATTTAAAAGAGCATATTGATGATGAAATAACTGATGCAGTTAATGAAATAATTTCGAATATTTGTGGTAGTTTTTGTACTTCAGTTAATGCCCAAGGGCTTCCTGATATTGAATCAATAAAATCTGAAGTGAAAAATTCAAAGATTGTAGATGGTTCAATTCTATCTTCAAAAAGTAATATTTATGAGTTTATTCTTTCTTTAGATGCAGAAAAATTACCAATAATTATTTGTTTTGATGAGTTTATTTTACCATTTTTTTCTTCAATTACAGGTGTTGTGTCAACTGATGAAGATTCACCAAAGAGTAATAATCAACCTATTACTCCTATAAGTTCTCCTGCTTTAGCTTCTAGTAACTTGATTCAAACACCAAAGAATTTAGAGTTATTATATAACGTTAAATTGAAATTAAGTGTTCGACTAGGTACTAAAGTAGTACTGTTAAAAGATATATTAAGATGGGATGTTGGTGAAATTATAGAATTAGAACAAATGGTTAATGAACCTTTAGAAATTTTAGTTAATGGTATTAAAATAGGTGAAGGTGAAGCTGTAATTGTTGAAGGTAAATTCGGATTGAAGATTAAGAAAATTGGAAATGAAGATTTTAGACTAAATCAAATAGGATTATAATTTATGGATAAAAGTACCGTAGGAGGATTAGCAGGAGGACTTGGGCTTGTAGCTCTTGCCATAATTTTAGGTGGAGTTGGATTTGGTCCATATATTGATATTCCTTCTGTTGTAATCGTTTTTGGAGGAACTATTGCTGTTACTGCTGGTCAATTTGAAGCAAGTGATTTAAAAAGAATTGTTCCTGCAATGAAATGTGCATTTAATGAAGTAAAAGTTGAACCACTTGGTGAACTAGTTGAAAAAATTATTTTTTATGCCACTGAAATAAAAAAACATGGTGTTATGCAAATTGAACAAAAAGTTCTTCAAGAAACAAATCCATTTTTTAAAGAGGCTTTTCAATTATTAGTTGATGGTACAAAACCAGATGTTTTACAACCTCTGATGGAACTAAAATTAGAACATATGAGTAAAAGACATACTGTAATGATTGGAATTTTTGGTAATATGGGAGGAACAGCAGGTGCCATGGGAATGATTGGGACACTTGTTGGTCTTGTTGCCATGCTTGCCAATCTTTCAGATCCAGCAGCCGTTGGTCCAGCTATGGCCGTAGCCTTACTTACAACAATGTATGGAGCAATGCTAGGAACACTATTTGCAGGAATAATAGAAAGTAAACTTTCACAAAAACATAATGTTGAAGTGACTGCTTGTGAAGTTATTATTCAAGGAGCAACAATGATTGCTGCTGAAGAGTCTATTGGTAATATTAAAATGCAATTAAATGCAATTTTACTTGAACCTAATGAATAAAGAAAAATAATGGCAAAAAATAAATGTCCCGACTGTCCTAAATGCTTACCTGGTTGGTTAGTTCAATTTGGGGATTTGATGTCTTTACTTTTAACATTTTTTATTTTACTTCTATCCATGGCAGTTATGGATAAAAAAAAAGTTGAAGAATATTTTGACGTTATGAAAAAAGCAATGGGTTTTATTGATGCTTCAACTGATGTTGAGACTCAAAGTGATGCCTATTCAACTAAAGATGGAAGTTCTAATTCAGATGAAAGTGATTCTACTGATAGTTCAATGGATAGTGCCGCTCAAGATGTATCTCAAGTTATTGAAGAGATGAATGCAAGCCAAAATATTGAAAGTCAAGAAATAAGTATTGAAAAAGGCAAAAATGAGTTTGTTTTAGATATTCCTTCAACCATTATGTTTGAAGATGGACAATATGAACTAACAAATCAAAGTGCAAAAGTTTTTATTTCGAAAATTGCAAGAGTAATTAGAACTATGCCACAAACTTTTAATATTGAAATTATAGGTCATACAGATACAAATAGAATTCAAAGTGGAACAATTCCTAGGGATGCTTGGGATATTTCAGCACTTAGATCAATATCAGTTGTAAAAGAATTGATTAAAAATAGAATAGACCCAGCAATTCTAAAAGTTTCTGCTTATGGTTCTTTTCATCCTAAAAGCGATGTTGCAGCAGATAATAGAAGAGTTGAAATGAGGTTTTTTTCAGAAGATAATCAACAAAGCATTTTAAGTGAAGAAAACTTTTTTGATAGGTTGGAATAATGGAAATAAATAGCAATAACTTAATAAATAAAGATCTTTTACAAACTAAGAAATTCGATAATTTAAAAACCGAAGATATAAAAGATAATGAACAATTAAAAAAAGTTTGTAATGATTTTGAATCATTCTTTTTAAATCAAATTATGGATGTTTCTTTACGTTCTAACAAAATAGCAGGAGAGGGTCCTGGCTCTGATATTATAAAAAGTATGTATACTCAATCTGTTGCTGATAATGCAACCGGAAGCTTGGGAATTAGTACAATGTTATATGAATTTTTAACGCAAAATAATAAGTAAGGATGTTCTTATGATATCAAAAACTATTAATGACATATCAAATCTAGTTAATGAATTAAAAACTTCAATTAATCAAGATATTTCAGATATAAAAGAAGCAAAACATGAAGAACTTCTTACAAGAAATGATGAAAAACATCATATGATTGATGAAATTATGAATTTAAAAATGCAATTAAACAAAGAATTAATGGCAAAAATCCAAGAAGGTGAAGATGTTAATATTTATAGGCAAAGTGTCGATTCATTGGAAACACAACTAAAAGACCTTTATGAATTAAATAAAAAATTAGCATCAATTGTACTACCTGTTCAACAAATGTATAAAGAGTTAGTTTCAGATATTACAGCTGCAAATGGAGGACAAATTTTTGATATTAAAGCTTAGTTTTTTATGTTTATTTTTAAGTATAAATAGTTTTGCTACTAGTGTTCTAATCTCAAAAGAATCTATAAAGTTTGAAGAAAAATTGGATGATTCAAAAGTGCGATTACAAAATGTTAATGATATCAATAAAGCTTGTATTCCTTTAAAATTGAGTGAAATTCAAAATAATGAATATATAACAACTCACTATATAAATAAAAATACTATTATTTGTCAAAAAGATGTTAAAAAATATCAAGATGAAGGAATAATATTTAATTTTGGTGGACTTAAAATTGAAAAAAAAGGTAAGATAATTTATGAGAATAATGAGTTTATTCGAATAAAAAATTTAGATGGAACTATTGAACAAATATATAAAGATGGAAGAATAAAATGAATATGCTCTCTTTTTTAGGAGAAACACCTACTATTGCACTAAGACTTGCTCAAGATGAGTGTGGGGAAGAAGCAATTGTAATATCTACAAAAAAAATATCTGATGCAAGAGCTAATGGTAAAAATATGTATGAAGTTGTAGTTGCTATCGAAGAAGATAGTAAAAAGAAAAATTTACTTTATACAAAATCTGCAATAACAAAAGCAAGTGAAGATTCTAAACAAATAAAAACTCAAGTTTATGATTTCAGAGAAGAAATTTTAAAAATGCAAGGGGTATTAGAACAAGTTCAAAAATCTATTTGGAATCCAAAAAGTCAATTATATGATTTAACTATTCCTCCTGAGTTTGCATCTATGTATAATACTTTTGAACAAAATGAGTTTGATCAAGAGATGACTTATACGATTATGAAAAAAACAATAAAGCAGTTGCCAATTGCTTTAAAATCTAATCCAAAAAAAGTTAATGATTTTTTTAAATTAATTTTACGAAGAGTAATTCCAATTAAACATGAAGTTCCATTAAGAAAACATCAAAGAAAAATAATTATGATGGTAGGACCAACGGGTGTTGGGAAAACTACAACTATTTCAAAACTTGCAGCTCGTTATGCTTATAAATTAGGACAAAACTATAAGGTTGGTATTGTTACTCTTGACTCATTTAGAGTAGGAGCAATTGAGCAATTACAAGCTTATACAAATATTATGAGATTACCACTTGAAATTGTAAAAAAACCTGAAGGTTTATCAGAAGCACTTTTAAGACTTAAAGACTGTAATTATATTTTCATAGATACAGCAGGATCTAGTCAATACGATGTGGATAAAATCGAACTAATAAATGAGTATCAAAAAAGAGTTGAAGAGTTACCAATAGAAAAAATATTAGTATTACCTGCAAATGTTAAACATAGTGATTTACTTGAAATCTATAAAAATTATTCAAGATTAAATATTGATTATTTAACTTTTACTAAATTAGATGAAACAAGAAGTTTTGGTAACTTAATATCATTTGCACATAAAACTAAAAAATCAATAACATATTTTTCAATAGGACAAAATGTTCCCGATGATTTAATAGTATCAGACTCCTCTTTTTTAATTGATTGTTTTATGAATAATCAATGTATTAGGAGATAGTATTTGTTTGATGCTATTTCTTCTCAAGCTAGTAAGTTAGTTAATCTTACTAATCGAGTAAAAAAAAACTACTCAAAAACTAAGTTAGTTACAATTACATCTGGAAAAGGTGGCGTAGGGAAATCTACATTTACAGCTAATATGGCATTTTTACTTTCTCGTAGAGGTTATAAAGTTGCAGTTTTAGATGCAGATATTGGTTTAGCAAATATGCAAGTATTATTTGATATAAGACCTCAAAATACATTTTTTGAGTACATTGATGGTACTAAAACTTTAGATGAAATAATTTTAAAAACAGCCTATGAAGATGTATATTTAATTGCTGGGAAAAGTGGTTATCAATATAGTACAAATACTAATAGTTTTGTTTTCTCACGAATAGTAAAAGATATTATTTCTTTAAATAAATTTGATGTTTTATTGATTGATACTGGTGCTGGATTAAATGATTATGTAAGAGAATTTTTATCTATATCTGATAATATTTTAGCAGTTACAACTACAGACCCTAGTGCATTAACTGATGTTTACTCTTTAATGAAAATGTTATCTTTTAATAAAAATAAATTAATGCTTTGTTTTAATCATACAAGAAACTATCAAATCGGTGAAACAATTGCCAATTCTCTTGTGAATTTAGGGAAAAAGAATAGATTAAAAGATGATTTTATGGTAGAATATATAGGAAACGTTTCAAGTTCTGCAAATATTTCTACAACTGGACGGCTTAGAAAATTATTTGCTAATGAGTTTTCATCTGATGAAACAACAAGACAGTTACAGGTGATTATAGATAAGTTACTACAAAATATTCATTAAGGTTTGCTCTAGGTGCTAAAGTTAAATTTAATTATTTTTTCAATTTCATTGTTAATGAGATAATTATATTATGATAATAGAACGATTCTCACAAACTGTAGTAAATAGTGGAATATTTAGACTTTATATTGCCACGGGATTTTTTGCAACATTAATCTTTTTTACAGTTAATGCAGATTTATTTACACCAATAGAGATGATTTTAGGTATAATTTTAATAACAATAGTTTTAAAAGGTATTAGTAATATTATGTTGTCATTGATAATTAGTTTATTTAGTCTTGATAATAAACGAAGTGAATTTGATTTTAAATATAATGAAGAGAAAATACAAGTTATGCTTAATGAATTAAGTGTAAAAGATGTAATTGACTCAAATAAAAATTTGAAAAAAGCCAATTAAGGGGTAAAGTTTGAATATATCTTCAATAGGAAATTCTCTAAATACATTAGCGTTAAACGCTAATAATAAAATAGAAGAGAATGGCGATAAATCATTTCAAAATATGTTAAATGATGCTATTTCTGATGTAAATAATCAACAAGTTGAAGGATATAAATCAATGGAAGGAATTGCAACTGGTAAAGTTACAAATTTACAAGAAGCAGTTCAAAGAATTGAAGAAGCAGAATTATCTATGAAATTAGCATTAGAAGTTAAAAATAAAGCTTTAAATGCATATAGAGAAATTATGAAAATGCAAATCTAATAAGGATTAATTATGGGTTTTTTTGACGGATATAACGTATCATCATCAGGAATGAGTGCACAAAGAACGAGAATTAATGTTGTAAGTGCAAATATTGCTAATGTAAAAACTACTCACACTCAAGAGGGTGGTCCATATAAAAAACAACAAGTTGTTTTTGAAGATATATTATTGGCAAATAATAAGAAAACAAATTCAAATGATGTTGAAACTACAAATAATATAAATTCAGATATCGCATTAAGAGGTGTTGGTGTTAAATCAATAGTTCAATCAGATGCAAAACCTGTAATGAGATATGAACCCGCTCACCCAGATGCAAACGAACAAGGATATGTTGCATATCCTGATATAAATCCAGTAATTGAAATGGTGGATTTAATTGAGGCTATGAGATCTTATGAAGCAAATGTTGCGTCATTTAATGCTCATAAAAATATTGATTCTAAAACTTTAGATATATTAAATATGTAGATTAAAATGGCAAATATAATAAACTTCTTAAAAGACACTAAACCTGCAACAAGCGGTACATCAACAATTTCAACCGATACTCAAACTACAAAAGATAAACCTTCATTATTTGATTCATTATTAACGAACAATGAAAATCAAGCAGAAGCAAAAGCATCAACAAGTTCAACTACTGAAGTAACGCAAGATAAAACACAAATAGTAAGTGAAGAAGAAGTAAATAAGACAGAGCAAAAAAGTGTAGAAAATAAAGACTTATTAAAAACAGTAGAAAATAAGAATGTAGAAGTAAAAGCAGAAGAAGTAAATGTAGATAATAAAGAAGAAGTAAAAAGTACAAGTTCTTTACTAGATAGATTAATAATAGAAGCAAAAAAGGATGTAAAAACAGTAAGTGAAGAAGAAGTAAATAAGACAGAGCAAAAAAGTGTAGAA
>JAHIWE010000152.1 GCA_018816105.1 bacterium
CTAAAAGAAAAACAATTCCATCAGTATTTGAAGGGAAAAGTAAAAAACACTCAGCAAAACCAGATGAATTTTATAATATGGTAAGAAACTCATTTCCAGAACCAAGAATTGATATTTTTAATCGTAGGTCAATTACAGGATTTGAAGGGTGGGGTGATGAATCCCCTAATTTTACTCAATCTCTTTCAGAGATTGGTTTTGCTACGCAAAACTCTATTAATAGGAATTTACAGGTTACGCCTTCGGCTTCACCCAAAGAAGCTAAGCTTCCTTCTGTAAATTCCGATATTATATTCAATAGGTTTGCTAAAAATGAAATGGGATTATAAATTACCAAGAAGAGATGCTTTAGTTAATGTCATTAGCAATAACTTTGAAAAGAGCAAAGAAATAGATGTTTATGATTTAGCTAATGATATTGAAAAATATATCAAAGCTACTCATTTAAAACGCAAACCTACTAAACATAATAGGAATTAAGAGGAAACCTTGCGAGGTTTCCCAAAGTAAAGGAGCAAAATGATAAAACCCGAAGATAGATTTATGAACTGTAAACACATTTTAAATGGTGTTTGCTCTAAAAAGAATCATATTATATTAAATCGTTATGCAAGTAGGAATCATTGTGGTAACTGTGAGTATTTTATAAAGGACAAATCAAAGATGTTATACGAAAAAAAGAGTTCATTAAATAGGTATTAGACGAAATTGTCCTACGGACAACTCAAAAACTCGCCTTTCATATTCACAAGAAAATTGTGATTGACTGCAAAAGCGGTCAGGAGGAAAACAAAATGGGAATAGATAAAGAAACACAACCAAAATGGGTAAATCTTGTGGTGGATAATAATCCAGCATACCACAAAGACCTTAAAGCACAAGCGGAAGAAGATGGGCAAAATGTAGATGGTGCTAATAAATTGTCTATCACAATGGATAAGCACTCATACGAACCATCAGAGTTTTATCTGGAAGATGATGGAACGCTGATAATAGACGGAAATCTAAAATCCGCAACAGGAGAAACTTATGTTGGAGTTAATATCCCACTAAGTGATACTGTGCTTGTTGATGTATTGAATTATGCAATAAAAAAACTAAACAAGTTAAAGACCGCTTTAGAAACATTAAGTTAGGCGAGTTTTTGGTCTTACGACTCGTCTAATAAGAATTAACAGATTCGCCTTGCGAGGCTTATCCAAATTACTTCGCAACTTCTGTTAATTCTATACATTATGGATTTATGTTGTAGATTAGGAATAATAAAGTTCGTTAAACCAAACCCCAAGGAGAGTGAGAGAAAATGAATGTGAAATATTTTTTGATTGGAACTATTGGATTTTTTGTTTTATCTATTATAATGACTATGATCTTTAAATTTAATGAAAGAAAAATATGTCAGATATGTAGAAAAAGAAAGAAAGTAAAGAACATAAGGGGGGTTTTGATATGTCAAAATTGCTACGAAAGAGTGTTTCAGATATTTGGATAAAGGGAGTGAGAGAAGATGAAATGTAAGAAATGCGGTTATGGTGATGAAATACAAAAGTGGATTTATGATGATACTAGAGAATGGATTAAATGTCCGAGGTGTAATTATGTTGAAAAGATGTAATCAAACCAAACCCCAAGGAGAAAGGAAGATGAAAAAATCATATTTCAAAACCCACAGATGTAAAAGATGTGGTGTAATATTTGAAGAAGATAAACCTCACCCCAACAGGTCTACTGGGAGATGGGTCTGTGATAAATGCAAAAAGCCAAGATACAACCCAAAAGGAAGCAACACAACACACCAATATAAAAAGATTATAAAATAGGACAAACAAATAAACGGCTTTTTTATGGTAAATATATTAATATATATGATTTAATATATATATTTAAAAATATATATTTATTTAAATAAGTTATATTATATCATATTATATAATGATACAAAATTTTGATAATCCAATAAAAAATGTTTATAGAATAAGTATTAAAACTATAAAGGGGGCGTCATCTGAAGCCGTTACTTTATATAATATATTTTTAAAAGACGAAGTTTTATGCAATTTATTAAAGTTATTTATGATAGACGAATATTCATTATTTATTAATGATGAAAAAAGGCTTTTATCAGAAGATGATAAAAAAGAAAACACTCATAGATTACAACTATTTAAAATTGTGGATAAAAAACAGCATAGTGTTTTAAGTTTTTCTTTTGTAAACAAATTTTATGGATGTAATGAAGTTATTCAAAAAATAAACTATTGGTTGAAAGGGGGCTATTTAAAAGATAAGAAAAGCTTTCCCGATAGTAAAGTTAAAAAAATAATGGAGAGTGTAAAACAATGAAAAAATGGCCTATGATTGTTAATGGTTTAATAACAGCATTTCTATGTACTATAACATTTCCACTAATTAATAGAATTCTTGAAGGTGCTCAATCAAAAGCTTTGGTATTTATAAAATTTATTATAGCTGTTGTATTGAGTTTAATACTACCAGTTATATTGATAATTTTAGATGAAACTGGTAAAAAGTCTAAGGATTAATAAAGAGGTTAAGATATGAATAGAAATATATTATGGGTTTTATTATTATTTTGTATAATTGATGTTTATGGGGCAGAATATAAATTAAATATGATAAAAGATAGCATATCGACTGAGATAAATACAGGCGAAAGCGGTTTAGGTAGTTTTTTGTTATATACTGAAATCGAAGGAGATATATATGAACTTACAAATATAACTACAAACTTGAATGTAACTACAAGAGATTATTTAAAAAATACTTTTGACCATGAAATAAAAGTAAATAATATGCCATTGATAGTGGGCGGTACTTATCAAATAACAACTACTGGAATAATAGAAATATATGAATATCCATCAAGTACTATTGTATTATATACTGTTAATGTAACAAATATACCACAGTTAAATGTTAATATATTTAGAAATGTAACTGACGACTTTTTGTTATCTTTTACACCAAACAGTTTTAAGTTAGGAGAAGTACCTTATGACGAACAAAGAATTAACATTAACAGTTCATATCCAATTATAATTACTCCACAACATTATAATTTAAATTTTAATATAAACATATATAATTTATCTTTGATAGAAGATATAAATTTTACATTAAAACCTTTAGAAAAATTTAATATATCTATTATAAATTGTGAAAAAGAATTACCTATAGGAACTCATGATTTATTTTGTACTATAAATTTAACAAATGAAGGAAATAAGATAATTGATATCGATTTTTCAACAGATAAATATAAAAAAGACTTCGGTTTTCCGCAAGGAATAGGTTTATTTATAGGACAAAGCAAAAAAGTAAAATTATATTATGATGTAAGTACCATGTCTCATACATTATCTGATAACATAACTATTATAGCTAAAGGAGAAAAACATTCAACTAACATCACTATACCGGTAAATTTTACAGATAGAATAATACCTCACATAGAAAATTTTTCTATGCCAAATATTGAAGCTGTAAAAAATTATGAATTTTTTGTTGAGTTGATAGAGAATTTAGAATTATCAGAATGTAAAGCGGCATTTTATAAAATGGATGGCGGTGAATGGAAGTATATTAAAGAATCTATATTGACTTTAGACAGATTTAATATATATAAATTTAATGTTACTTTGGAAGAAATCGGCGAATATAAAGCTGAACTTAGGATAAGAGATAGAGCCGAAAATATTAATATAACAAGTTACAGATTTAATGTAATGGAATTAAACTCTATAATATATAAATCTAACATAATTTTTAATAAAGTTAAATATAATAATTATATGAATACAAATTTTTTAGAAATGACAAAACCTATTGATGTAATAATTTCTGTAAAATCTATAGAATATATGAATAATACCCCTTGGACAATCCACATATATAATGATGATTTAAGTCGAGAAATTTTTATAAATAAAGAAGATGTTGGAATAGAACATACAATAAATACAGTAAACAATTGGAGTATAGGTTTTAAAGGAGAGGGTTTATCTACTTATAACGGTATAATAGAAATAAAAACACCGTCGTATCATAGACAAATAGAAAATATGGTGTTTTCAGGTGAAATAATTAATTATAGTTTACCAGAACCTATAGAAGATTCACAATGGATGGGTGAAGGTGTATTAAACTGCAAAGTGGAAGATAAAGGTAATATAGAAGAATCTAAATATATTTGTACTGTATCTTATCCGTTATCGGGTTCAGAAGCAGGAAATAATATATTACCTATGACTAAAGAAGCTGTTGATAATTTGAAAGAAAAATATGAAACAGCAATTGAATTATGGAAAGATAAAAACGGTTTAAAAGCAGGAGTTATAATAATAATGGTTATATGTTCAGTATTAGTAATTTGTTATACATTTTGGGAGGTCTATATCTATCCAAATGCTTATTTCAAACTTAAATAGAGAGGTAAGAATAAATAAAATGGTAAAAATGAAAATGAAAAGGAAGTTTCCGTTTTTTCTAGGTCCATATGGAGAGGTTGGGGCTTTTAGAGGTAAAGTTACAATAGAAAGTGAGCCAGATTTAGTTAGAATTCAATATGTCCCTTTAAACTCTATAAGAGTTAAACAAACCCATTATGCTGTTAGAGAAGACGCTGTATTACAATATAGTATACCAAACCAAGGTATAGAGGGGGCCCAAGACGAATATGTTGTAATAACGGAAAATGTAGATGGTAACTCCCCTTTTTTCGATAAAATAAATAGAATTCAAGCAGAAAAAATATCTGAATATAAAGAAAGATTGTCAGATGATGAATTTGAAAATAGAATGACTAAACAAAGACTACTTGATGCAAGAGACAGTGATGATAGAAAAAAACATAAAGAAAATGAAAGAAGAACAATACGTGATAGGGGATATCCATTTTTTAGAGGCCCATCAGGAAGCTCATTTGTAGGTTCTCATAATTATGAATCAGAAGAATTAGACAATGAAATAGAAGACATATAAGGTGATATAAAATGGAATATAATGATGACGAAGAACAAATGTCTGAAGAAAAAAGCTATACAGACTTAAAAGAAAGTATAAAAAACATTTTAAGAGATTTGAATAACCCAATAACTTACGCTAACGCAGAACAAATAATATATAGGGTTATAAGCGCTGGAGAGTTGATAGAAGGTCATATATCAAGTGCTTTATATACAGAAAAAATAAAAAGAAAAGAATTTAACGAATTTAAAAAAAGAAAATCAGTGTCTAGGATGATTTCTGAAAATAAAGTATGCCCTATAGAATTAATAAATACACTTACTGACAGTAGAATTCATTTAAAAGAAGCTTATGATTGGGATAGAACACAATTAGAAATGTATAAAAAAATACTTCCAAAATTAAAAGAAGCTTTAGGAGCTATAAAAGGTTATGATATAGAAAAAGAAGTAACAAAAGGTTTTGAAGAAAGGCAAAAAAGTTGGATGGACTTAACAAAAGATCTAGTAACAGTTAAATTTAAACAATTAGAAGAAGACATAATCAAAATAAAAGACAGACAAACAATAGATATAGAAAAAATTAAGGATATGATTATTGAGATGAAAACTTATGAATTTAAAAAACACCAACTATCTTTTGATGATATCCCTAAAAAAATTGAAAAAAAGAAGGCAAAAATATCAACAAATATTATTAAAGATTTAGATGATAGCGATGATAATGATGATAATGATGAAGAAGCTCAAGAAGATGTTGGGGGTAGTTCAAATGATTCTATATGTCAGTATTGTGGAATAGATTTAAAACAATCATATTTAAAAAAGGTCCATGAAGGTATGTGTAAACGTAATCCGGAGGTGAAAAAATGATTATTATTGATATAAGGTTATTAGACGGAAATAAAGAAATAAAATTAAAAGTTTTAGAAAGATGGAAAGAAA
>JAHIWE010000153.1 GCA_018816105.1 bacterium
AATTCAAGGTCAAGATGAAAACGATCAACCAATACAATTTATAGTAAAAGAAATCGCTGAAAATGAAATCACAGTTGATTTTAATCACCCATTAGCAGGAAAAGATTTAGAATACAAAGTAAAAATAGATTCACTTTTATAAATATCATTTTCAGTAAAGAGCCTATTTTACAATCATAATATTAAATACGATTTTTTAAGATATAATTATTCATATAACTAAATAAAAGGAGTAAAAATGTCAAAAGGTAAAGATGTTAAAAAAGCAGTAAAAAAAGAGCCTGCAAAATCAATGAAAGAAAAAAAAGCTGATAAAATAGCTAAAAAGAACTCTAAATAATCAATAAAAATTTTTATAAAAAATAAAGAGGTCTCTCCTCTTTATTAAATAAAAGAGTTAAGTTACACTCTAAATTTTATTCATTTGTATATTATTCAAAATAACTTCTATTTTAATAATTTTAAATTCATCATTAATTAATTTAATTTCACTATTCACTTTTGACATACCTACAACTTTTTGATTATTATAAATATATTTTTCTTCAACTTGTTCTGTAATATATGCAAGTTCATTTTTTATATTAATTTTTCTATCTAAAATCTTATATACATAGTTTTGAGTAGAGGTAAAACCCTCTTTTGTTTTTGCTAAATATTCAGATTTACTAAGTTTTGTTTTCTCTTTTTTACCATTAAAATCAACAGCTACAGTTATATCAACTTGCTCATCTAAAAGCTCTGCAAACTTATCAACATTTTTACTTAACACTAATTTATCTGATTCAAGTAAAAAACTTTTTACGTTTTCTTGTGTCAATTCATTAGCAAATAAATTTGTTAATAATCCAAACACAAATATTACACTTATAAGTATATGTTTCATTCTTTTTTCCTTTGATTTAATAATTTTATTGTATTTTGTATCTTGACTTAAATTCATTTAATCTATCTTTAAATTAATTAGTTATTAAATGCTTCTTAATGAACACTATTTTTAAAAATTTCAAAATAAAATTTTCAACTATTATTTACTTTATCTTTATAAATTATTCTTTCTGGACTAAATTTCTTAAAAAGAATTATTGCTATTACAAAAGTAACAAATTCTGCCATTGGTATTGCCAAAAATATTCCATTTGTATTAAATAAAAATGGTAATGTAAATATAAAAAATATAGGAAGAATAAAACTTCTTGATATTGCAATAACTATTGAATGTAATGGTTTATGAATAGCCGTAAAATAAGCTGAAATAACAAGATTAATACCATTAAAAAGAAAAGCTGCCCATATAAATGTGGCAAAACTTAAAACTATTTGTTTTGTTTGATTATTTGAATCTTCCAAAAAAATATTTGCTAGAGTATTTGGTATAAATATGATTAACATTATCATAATACTTCCAACTAATCCTACGCAAACAAAAGCAAACTTCAAGAACTCTTCTATTCTTTTATTTTTTTTTGCTCCAAAATTTTTACTGATAATTGGTTGTAAGGAGTCACTTATTCCAAAACTAATCATAATACCTATCATTAGAAGATAATTTATAACTGTAAATGCAGCTATTCCTTCAATACCAAAATTTTTTATCATTATATAATTAAAAATCAAAGTTGTAATTCCTATTGAGATTTCATTTACAAACTCTGAAGCTCCATTATAAGTAGCTTTTACAATTTGAATATAACTTCCTATTGGTTTTACAAATCTAAGACTTGCTTTTGTTGAAAAAAAATGAGGTAAAAGTACGATCATCAAAGTAAGTTGTGAAATCCCTGTTGCAAGAGCTGCTCCAAAAATGCCTTTTTGTAAATACACTATCATAAACCAATCTAATACGACATTTACAATAGCACTTAAGAGTAAAGCCATAAAAGCAAAATTTGGTCTATTATCAATTCTTACAAAACCATCTAATACTACACCAATCATCAAAAAAGGAATAAAAAGTAATATAATAGATAAATACTCTATAGCAATTATTTTCAAATCTTCTTTCGCACCAAAAAGATGTAAAATACTTTCTATATTCAAAAATAAAATTGTGCATAGTATAAAACTAAAAGAAGTAATACTAATCATTGTTTTAGTAAAAATAATAGAAGCATTTTTAATATCTTTTTCTCCCATAAGTTTTCCACAAATAACACTACTACCAATTGATAACATTAAAGCAAATCCAAAAAGTAAAGAGAAAATAGGAAAACTAATATTAATTGCAGCAAGTCCTATATCTCCTACATAATTTCCTATAAAAAAACCATCAACTATACTTGCTGATGATATTGCCAACATACCCAATACAGAAGGAATTGAGTATTGAAAAAAAACTGATGATATTTTGTCTTTTGTAACGTTCATATAATTTCTTTTATTTTTTCTTTAATAACTCTTCAATTTCTAAAAAGTAATTTGTTAATTCTATTTTTAAATCATAATTTTCTATCATAACTGATTGTAAAAACATTCCATCTGCCGTTGAACATATTGATTTTGCTAATTTTTTTGAATTTTGATGAAAATTATTTTTTTCTATCTCTTCATCAAAAAGCTGTTCTAAACTATTAAAAATACTCTTATATAAATTATTATTAAACTCTTTTATTTCATCAACACTTGAAGTAATATACATATGTAAAGTATCAATATATAATTTTCTTAAATCATTATAATATTTATCTTCATTTAGATATATCTCAAAAATCAAATTTAATTTTTCAAAAAAATTATTTTTATATTCATAGTTTTTGAGTGTATTATTGATTAATTCAGATGTTTTTCTTGACATAATTTGATAGATTAATTGTTCTTTTGTAGAAAAGTAGTGATAAAACTGCCCTTTTGACATATTTATATCTGTAATAAATTTATTTAATGAAAACTCATCAATTCCCACATCAACAAATACTTTGTAAGCTTCTTCGCAAATATAGTCAATCTTCTCTTCTTTATTTACAATTTTTGGCATAATTATCCTTTTATAAACTAGTAGTCTAATTATACTTGTAAATACTTTATTTTATATAAACTAGTAGTTTATTTAGAATAATTTTTATAACATTGAAGATAAGATAAATTCTAATTAAAAACTGGTCTAAAAAAACTTCTCTCATAACTTACGATACATTTTGTATCTTCAGCATATTTAAATGCTTCTATGCAATCTTTATCTTCAAAAGATTCATTCCTATATTTTTCATAACTTGCAAAACTTGGAAATGTAAATAAAGCTAAAGCAACATTGTTTTTTCCCTCTGATGGAAGAAAATACCCATGATGTATTCCTCCAAATTTATTTACTAAAGGTATCCATAATTTGGCGTAATATTCAAACTCTTTTATTTTATTTGCATCAATTATATAATTTAAATAACATGTTACCATGGGTTATTCCTAATATTTTATTTTACGAGATTCTAACTACTTGCTCTTAAATCAAACTTATGATGTGTTTTTGGTTTAGTTATTTTTTTATTTTAATATTTAATGATTTATATTGTTTGTTCTATCTCTCTTGGAAACTTGGAAGTTTCCGCTTTTCTTACTTTTTAATTGTAAAAAGTAAGACAAAAAGCAACCAGACAAATTGATGAAGGCAAAGCTACCCTACAGTTTTAGAATAAGTTTTCTGCCTTGTGGAACTCGTCGAAAAAGTGCATTTAGCACTTTTCTCTCCTCAAACAGTCCTCAGGCTTTTCCGAAAATTATTCTAAAACTTCCGGCTTCAACAAAGTCTGGAAATTCCTGCAGTTCAAACTATCTTTTTTAAATTGAAATACAAGAAGCAATGAATAAAGAAAATCAAAAATGCAAATGTCCTTATCCCATATTCCAACATCTACAGAAGCTGAGCGTTTGTTTTCTCTTTTCGGAAAAGTCTTGCAACTGTTTGAGTAAATAAATGTGCTAAATGCACATTTATTTATGAGTTTTCTCAAAGAGAGTGTAAACACAGGCAAGACAGAAAAGATAAAACAATAAGTGAAGGAACCCAAAGGGCTTCGAAGCCGTTG
>JAHIWE010000154.1 GCA_018816105.1 bacterium
AATAGCTAATTTAACACCATTAATTGCACGATGAACTTCAACTTGAGAATCCATCCAAGGTTTTCCACCTTCAGATGCACAAAGTTTTGTTAAATCATCAATTTGAGAAGACATAATTTTTACTACATTTTCTAAAATCTCTACTCTTTTATATGTTGGTAATGCATTTTTATGATCATCAAAAGTTTTTCTAGCTATTTCTAATGCTACTTCTACTTCTTTTACTGAACCGTATGGCACAGTCCCTACTACTCTTCCATCAAATGGTGACGTTACTTCTATTGTAGTCATTTTTTTCCTTTCTTATTATTTATCTGTATGCCGTAAAACAAATACTGAACAATTTGCATGTCTAATTACTCGCTCAGCAGTTGTTCCTATAAAATAGCTTTTTAATCCAGGTCTGCTAGCCATCATAATAATAGTATCCGCTTTTATTTTTTTAGCTTCTTCTATAATTTCTTGATGACTAACTCCTTCTCTTATTTTAAAATTAACTTTTTCTCTTGGCACTGAATATTTATCAGCTATTTGTTTTAATTGTTCTAGAGCTTCTTTATTATAATTTTTTTGATTTGTCTCTTCCATTAAAGGAGAAACAGAACCATGTTTCATATTTTCATTTACAAATAATAAAGTTATCTTTCCATCCTCAGCTAATACTTTTAAAGCAGTACTAAGTACTTTTGGATGATTCTCAATATACTGTAAATGAATTGTTACTAAAATATTTTTAAACATATTTGATTTCCTTTAACCCATAACTTTATTAGGTAGCCACAATACGATTTCTGGGAAAATCATACAGATAATAAGTACTAATAAGTTTAATAATATAAATGGTGTTACAGATTTATATATCTCTCCCATACCTACATCAGATGGAGCGATACCTTTTAAATAAAATAATGCAAAACCATAAGGTGGTGTTTGCACCGCTATTAAAATATTAATAATCATTAAAACACCAAACCATATTGGATCATAACCCAATGCTACAGCAATTGGTGTGAATAATGGAGCACACATTAAAACAATAATAAATTCATCAATAATAAAACCTAAAAATAACATAATTATTTGAAACATAATTATAATCATAATAGGTGGTAAATCAAGGCCATTTGTAAAATCAGCAATCATTCCTTGAATACCCATAAGTAAATGGAAATTACTAAATACAGATGCTCCTAAAATAATCCACATAGCAACACTAACTAACACAGCTGTTTGAATACCAACTCGTCTAAACATTTCAAGTTTAAAACGTTTAAAAAACATTGCAAGAATAATAGCACCCGCAACTCCTAATGCGCCTGATTCAGTTGGTGTTGCAATTCCTGAAATAATACTACCTAAAACAACAAAAATTAATCCGATTGCAAAAAAACCATTTCTTGCAACTTTAAATTTCTCTTTAGCTGTAAGTTCTGGTAAATCCATTGTTTCACTTAATAAAGGAGCTTTTTCAGGTTTTAATTTTGTACTAATTACAATATAAGTAACAAGAAATACTATTGTTATTAAAGCAGGAACCATAGCTCCTAAAAACATACGTCCAACAGAGTTTTGAGTTGAAGCTGCAAACATAATCATAGGAATACTTGGTGGAATTAGAATACCTAAAGCACCACCTGCCATAATTGTTCCCATTGCTAAACGACGATCATATCCTGCTGCTAGCATAGGTCTTAATGCAATAGTTCCCGAACTCATAATTCCAGCACCAATAATACCTACCATGGCTCCAATCATAGAACAAATGAAAACAACACTAATTGCTAATGAACCACGAATTTTACCAATTAACATTTGGCTTGCACTAAACATTGCATCACCAATACCTGAATGGGTTAAAAGTTGACCCATATAAATATATAATGGAATAGCTAATAAAATAAAACTAAAATAAGTTGATTCTACAGTAGTTGGAATTACGTTAAAAATTCCATCTCCCCATGTAAAATAACCTATCATCATAGCAATTCCACCTAAAGCTAAACCAACAGGAGTACCTAAAGCAAAAAAGATTAATATACAAAATAATAAAATAACCGTAAGTAATTCAACACCCATCTGTAATCTCCTTTTCAAATAGTTCTTCACCTGTAGTTAGATGATAAGCTTCTGCAATCATATCTCTAACTAATTGAACAATAAATAATGTACTAGCAATACACAACATAACCCAGAAATGCCACATTGCAGGAGCCCATTCACTTTGACGTCTAAAGTCAAACTCAATTGCTTCTTCAAATTTGCCAATACTTACATAAAAAATAATAATTAAGAAAAATATTCCTAATGAATAAGAAATAAGATTAAATATGTTTTTAACTTTAGGAGAAACTGTTAAATAAAGAATATCAACATTAATATGAGCTCTTTTTTGTTGAGCATATGCTCCACCCAATGCTGCAATGTAACCAAATAAAAACAAAGATAAATCATATGCCCAAATAGTTGGTGCATCAAATACATATCTAGCTATTACTTCATATACAACAATAAATGCAAGAATGGGCATCATATATGATGCTCCAATTCCTAACGATGCAATAATTTTATCTATTATTACACAAAATAATCTTAGATTTTTAGTAAACATGATTAAAATTATTTAGATTGAGTTTTTTTAAGAATATCAACTAATTCTTTGCTGTATTTGTCTTGAGAAGAGTACTCGTCCCATAAACCTGCACCTGCATTTTTCCAAGCAGCTTTGTCTGCAACAGAGGGCTCAGGAGACCATTGT
>JAHIWE010000155.1 GCA_018816105.1 bacterium
AAAGTTCATTTGCTCCTGGTGGATTTGCGAACTATTACTATTGTTTATTAGAAAAAACAGAAAAACAAATAGATGTTATTCAAAATTTCTCATTTGAAACTTTTAATTAATAAGATATTAAATAAGTCAAATTTAGATGTTATTTATTTAAATAAAAGGTCAAAATAATATGATAAAACTATTTCAATTTTTACTAGTATTAATGCTCACTTTATGTTTAGGCTTTGCATACGCTTCTTCAGAAATAAATACAGATTATTCTGTAAATAAGTCTGATTGGGCTGCAGTTATGAGATATCGGATGCCACTTTTTTTGTGCACAATAGATTCCCCTTTCATAAAATGTTCTGATGTTAGTCAATCTCAATGTAAAGAACTTGCATTAAAAACTGTTGATAGTTGCTTATCTGATAATGACAAGAGTATTCCTAGATTATTAAACAAAACAGAATCAGGAGATTGGGGCGCTGTTATAGGTGATTGTAGTGGTAGAAAACTTTTTAGTAGTATTGAATTTAAAGAAGATAAAAATTTAATTTGTAGTGAATACTTGAAACCTTCAGCAGCGATTTCTGAGTTGCCACAAGATAGAATTAAAGAAATGATCTCTAATTCACCTAATCTTATTCATCTTGATGCTGAAATGCAGAATCTTTACCATCAAATAGAATTGAGTACACAGAATATTGACGCTGAACTGCAAGGCCTTTTAGGTCAAATAGATTCTAAGGAATCGGCTGTTGATAGTGGAACACATATTAATAATACGATAAGAAAGAAGCAATTACTTTGGGAAAACACAGTTAAAAATCAGTGTAAATCTACTGAATGCCTCGAAAAAGCATATATTAAACGTATAGATGAGATGAAAAAAATTAAATAGAAATGCTGGAGATAATTTAATATTAACTTGTTGATTTTTCATTCTTTTGATTTCACAGCTTTAAAGCACTTTTAGATAAAATCAATCTTTAATATATTAAATAAATTTTATTTATCAAGGATAATAACAAATGAAAATTCATAGAATAAACCCATGTAAACGATGGTCAGATGTAACAGTTTTTAATGGAATTGCAACTTTTACAGAAGTGGCAGACACAGATACAAGTGCTGATATTAAAGGTCAAGTAGAACAAATATTTGAACAAGCACAATCTAGTTTAGCTTCAGTTGATAGTGATAAATCAAGAATTCTTGCAGTTACGATTTATGTTACAGATTTTGCAAATATGAATGTGTTAAATGATGTTTGGGACTCATGGTTTCCTCAAGATTGTGCCCCAAGTAGAGCATGTATAAAAGCAGAGTTAATAGATCCAGATTTACTAGTTGAAATGACATTTACAGCAGCTGCAGGTGAAAAATATCAATTATAAATATAAGTACTATCTAAGTTAATTTAACCTTTTTTAAATCACTTTTAAAATTAATATTTTGTGTAATAATCAATAATAAATCAATTATTTAGTTATTATGCTTAAGCATATGAGTAGAAATAATTAAAAGGATAATTAGATGAAAACGAAAAACTTGAAAGATTCAAAAGTGTATATTATTGGTAGTGGAATAGCTGGACTTGCAAGTGCTGTTTATTTAATAAAAGATGCCAATATTTGTGGTGAAAATATCCATATTCTAGAAAAAGATTTAATCGCTGGCGGAGCCACTGATGGAGCTGGAAATGAAGAACAAGGATATGTAGTTCGAGGAGGAAGAATGCACGAAATGCACTATGAGTGCTATTGGGAGCTGCTTTCATACATACCTTCACTTGAGGATCCAAAGGTATCAGTTAGAGATGAATCTTATGAATTTAATGAAAGATTTATTTCAAATGCACAAGCTCGTCTTTTAAAAGATGGGAAAAAACTGGATGTAACTTCTTATGGATTATCTTTTGAACAACAAATGGATTTTATCAAATTAACATACGTCTCAGAAAAATCATTAGGTGATAAGAAAATAGAAGACTGGTTTGATAAAACTTTTTTTGATAGCAAATTTTAGTATATTTGGAGTACTATGTTTGCTTTTCAAAAATGGAGCAGTTTAGTAATCATGAGAAGATATATGAAAAGATTTATGCATCTAGTTGATGGTTTACCAAAATTGGGTGGTGTTATGAGAACCAAATATAATCAATATGATTCAGTAATAAGACCTATGAAAAGATACCTTGAAGAAAGAGGTGTACAGTTTGAACTAGGTAAAGAAGTCGTTGATATTGATTTTAATCTTTCTTATGATAAAAAAACTGCAACAATTCTTCACTTACAAAATAAAACTGAAATAGTACTCAAAGAAAATGATTTTGTATTTTTCACAAATGGTTCAATAACAGAAAGTAGTGATAACGGTACTTGGGATAATCCTGCTAAATTAAAAGGATTAGATGAATCTGGTTCTTGGAAATTGTGGAAAAAAATAGCAAAAAAAGATGACTCTTTTGGTAATCCAAATCCATTCTGTGACAATATTGATTTGCAAAAATGGTACTCATTTACAGTAACTATGAAAGATAGTACATTTTTAGACTATATGGAAAACTTATCAGGCAATGTAGATGGCACTGGTGGGCTTGTGACTTTAACTGATTCAAACTGGCTTATGTCCATTGTAATAGCACGACAACCACACTTTCCAAATCAACCAAAAGATGTGAAGATTTTTTGGGGTTATGGACTTTATCCTGATAGAAAAGGAAATTATATAAATAAAACAATGGCACAGTGTAGTGGTGCTGAATTGTTAGAAGAACTTTATTACCATTTAAAAATTCAAGAGTTAATGAAAGCAGTAACAAAAGCTGGAAAAGTGAATTGTATTCCTGTTTCGATGCCTTTTATCGATAGTCTTTTTATGCCATATAATATTGGTGATAGACCAGATGTTATACCAAACGGATCAACAAATTTTGCTTTTTTAGGTCAATTTGCCGAAGCGCCAAAAGATTGCGTATTTACAGTTGAATATTCAGTGAGAACAGCTCAAATGGCAGTTTATGGTTTATTTGATACCAACAAAGAAGTCCATCCAATGTACGAATCAACACATAATCCAAAATATTTACTTTCAGCACTTATGGCAATTAGTAGATGATTAAATTCTGAAAATAATTACCATCTTAAAATTAATTCTTTAAATAAAATTAATTTTAAGATTAGTGTATATGAAGAGTTTTATGCTAAAATGAAAATACTTATAAAAATAAAAAACAAAACCTAAAATAAAAAAAGATAAATATACTTACATATTCTGTCCTTAGAATTTATACTGGCAATAATTTTAATTTAAAAGCTAAACAAAATATCTAAGGAAATCCTTCAATGAACCTAACAACAAATGATTCAAAAAAACTCTTAGCAATTAATAAACCAAAAGGGTATTTGGTTACAAGATCTGATGATTTAGGACGAAAAACAGTTTATGGTTTATTACCTGATTGGGCTTTTGAACAAGGATGGATGCCAATTGGTCGTCTTGATTTAGAATCAAAGGGGCTTTTATTATTCACAACAAATGGAAAAATTAATGATGCTTTGACAAAACCTGGGCACTGCAAAAAAATATATGAAGTTTGGGTTCGTGGTTATGTAACAGATGAACATATTCTTGACGCAAGTGTAGGTGTACCAAGTATTCATGGTTTATTAAAAGCTAAGGTTGAAAAAATAGGTCAAGGTGGAGCAAAAACAAAACTTAGAGTTGAACTTGAAGAAGGGAAAAACCGCCATATTAGAAGGCTTTTTGGTGCTTTAAAAGATCCAAAATTTGGAACACCATTAAAAGTTTTAGAATTAACTCGTGTTAGTATTGGTAGTTTTAAGCTCAATATCGAAATGGGAAAATGGCGTTATCTAACTTTGGAAGAAGAAAGAGTTCTAATCAAAAACTAAAAAAGTTTAGTTTTTCTTCTCTTTTATTGAGGCATAGGTTTTGAAAGTTAAACCAGCTTTTAATCTAAACATCTTATCTAAAATTTTTCTTGGCACATTTGCTATTGCTAAAACTTCATCTATATTGTAATTAGTTCCTTGATCATCTAATAAATCAATTATTTTCATAATATTAAAAGCTAAGGTACTTGGCTTAAATCGATTTTGAAAATACTCATCTAATTGGGATTCTTTGATATCTTTTTCTATAAAAATAGGTTCTTTGGGAACTTGCATAAGTTCATCCATGTACTCTTCATAAAAAAAAGAAGCTCCAGCCCCTTTGAATCTTATGGCTATTGTGTTTATGTTTTCATTTGATTTAATATATACAGGTTCCTCGTAGGCATTTATTAGTATTGCTTGAGAACTTTCAAGAAAATAAGAGTTGTCTTGAATAATTATTTCACAGTTTTTTTCTTGATTTATTAAAACTATCATTCCACCATTTGGTATAAGAGTGTATGTTTGACAGTTTTGTATCATATCGTATGATTCTATGTATTTTTTTAATTTTTTATGCATGAAATATTATATGATTTAATTCTTAAATAATAGGCTCAATGAAAATT
>JAHIWE010000156.1 GCA_018816105.1 bacterium
AAAATTATCAATTTCTATAAAATCTGTTGATATTCCTTTTGTATTTATTCCCCAATTTTTCTTTGTACTTAACTTATTTCCATTTTGAATTCTAAGGGAGCAATCATTAAAAGCAGAAAAATATCTAGGAATAATATCTATTACTTTTTCATTTTTATATACAAAATCACAAATTAATGCAACTTCTGGTTCTGCTTGTAGCTTATCAGATTCTCTATTATGAGTAGAAATCACATCATAAGAAATTGGATATGTTCCTAAAAAAGAGTTATGCCCTTTTATATAAAAAGGGAACAAACCTTTTGGAGCATTTTTTTCTTCAGTTTTAATTACTGAAAATTCATCTGCTTCTCCTGCTTCTCCTAAATGACCCGCAAAGTTTCCAGCAACTGCAAAACCTAAATAATCTTTTAAATCATTAGCTTGCATTTTCATCTTCTTTCTTTTTTTTCTTCAATATTCTTCTTTCAAATAACTCATGCATATCATCATGAATAATAGAATCAATATCTAAAAATATAAGTTTTTCAATATTTAGCTCTTTTACATTTTTTAAACCCATAACAGCTAATAAACTTTTCATACTTTTTATAATATTGTTATGATAATTTTTTACAAATTCTGAGTGTTTTTTTACAAAATAATGTTTTCTTTTTTTAATATCCTGAGTTGCTAATCCAACAGGACATTGATGTTTCCCTGAACCTGAACAATAACGAGCACGAATACATCCAGCACTCATCATAAATCCACGTGCAATTTGCACGAAATCAGCTCCCAAGCATAATATTATAATTACATCATCAGGGGTTAGTATTTTTCCACTTGCAGATATTTTTACATATTCTCTTACACCATGGTCTTTTAATACCTTATCAACTAAATATAAAGCATCTCTTATATCCATACCAATTCGCTCCATCATTTCTAAAGGAGCTGTTCCTGTTCCACCACTTCCACCATCAATTGAAATATAATCAGGATAAGGTAATCCTAAATCTACTCTTCTTTTTATCTCTTTAGCAATTGGAACAATATTATTATCATCTGAAATTACAATTTTTATACCAACAGGTTTTCCTGAAGCTTTTTGAAGCTCACCAATAAAATCAAATAACTCTTCAGTTGTATTTGCATAAGGAAATCTATTTGGTGAGAAAGCATCTTTATATGCTTCAATATTTCTATAATATGCAATAGATGGAGTAACTTTTTTTGCTATTAGTTTTCCACCTGTTTGTTTTGCACCTTGAGCGATTTTTATTTCTGTCATTTTACAAAAAGACATTTGTTTTTTATAACGCTCTATATCAAATTTTCCTTCTTTTGTTCTAACCCCATAAAGTCCTGAACTAATTTGCAAAATTACATCTGGCATATCAGAAGGAACTTCTTTTGGGAAAGTTTCAAGGGGAGCATCCCAATTTAATCTATAAAAACAATCATTTTTTTTATTAAAAACATAAGTGTCAGCTTGATTATCTTTTCTAAATACAATTTTTCTATATAAATCAACAGCAACTGGTTCATTAAAAAATATTTTTGCTAATTTAAATATATTATATTGAAAAGCACTACCACTAACCTCTTTCATATAACTTGTATCATAATCATTATGTGTTACAAAAAAGTTTGAAGTTAAACCACCCTCCCCTGAGTTTATAGGGAAGCCTCCCATTTGAGCACCATATACAAAAGCTCTAGTACCTTCAGGAGAAATAGAACCATCACTCATAGGTCCTCTTCCTAATATTGATTTTGTAACAAAAGGTTTTTTTTGATTTTTCCCAAAAGTTACTGAAAAATCATTTTCAACTTCATCATCATTTAAAACAATATTTGTGTGTCTTAGCATAAATTTTGGTTTTGGTAAGGGTTGAGAAGGAGAAAAAGAAGAGTAGTTTGGTTTATCCCTTGAAGCGTTATAAACCCAGTCTAGTTTATCCATTGATTCGTAGAACTTTTCATCCCCAAAATACTGCCTAAATGGTTCTCTAAATTCTTGAAATACAAATCTTAATCTTCCAATAATGGGATAATTAACTAAAATTTGATGTGTTCTTTGTACATATTTGTCATGTATATACCATACAAATATTAATATACTTATAGCCAATATTACTATAATCCATGTTTCCATAAGAAATCCTATTTTATTAAATGTTAAATCATATCAGTAAAAAGTGCGTAAAAAGTAGTCTTTAAGACTATGAAAGAAAAAATCTATTAGCACAAAATAAGAAGGTTTTCCCTTCTTATTTATTTAATAGCTCGAGCTCCGATATTTCCATATCTATGGAATGAGTGAGAGATTGATTGTTCAATGAAGTAGTTTAGAAGTTCTAATCTTCCTTCCATTAAAGGTGCTTGTCTAACTATAAATTTTAATTGTTTAGAAGCTTCAGAAAATACTAATTCTGGAACTTTTGAAATATCTGAATAAATGATTCTGTCATAAGTCTCGAAATGTTTAACAAATTCTTCATCGTTTTGCTCAATTAAAGAGTCTCTTCCTGTAAATAATTCTTTTGAATTTTCTAAGAATGACTTAACAAGTTCATTTTCATAAATTGAAACTTTAAAATGAACACCTGAAACTTTTGCAGCTAAAATTCTAGCTACTATTTCAAAAATTGTATCACCTTGTGATACTCTGATTAATACATTTTTTAAAGGGATATATTTAAAGTGGTTATCTTCACCTCTTACATTTGCATAATCTTTTGCTTGTGAAAACTCTTTTTCATAATTTTCAATATATGATTGAAGAGCAGCTTCTAGCTTTGTAAAATCTTCTTTATTTCCATGTGTAGTTTTACAATTTGCAATAAAGCTTGTTAAACTATTAATATGTCTTTTCTCAACTAGAGGAGCTGATTTTTCAGTGAAATTAACAAATTGAGTAATATAGTTAAATATTCCTACTTTTCTTCCTGCTCCAATTGCAGATTTACCCATACCACCAAAAGGTTGTCTTAATACAACAGCACCTGTTGTTCCTCTATTGATATATAAATTTCCAGCTTTAATGTTTTCTTTCCAATAATTAACTTCTCTTTCATCAAGTGATTCAATTCCTGAAGTTAATCCATATCCTGTATCATTTACAATTTTTACTGCATGTGCTAAATCATTAGCTTTTACAACAGCTAGAACTGGTCCAAATAATTCATTCATATGAATAAAATTACCCTCATCTACTCCCCATTTAATAGATGGTTTTAGCATATATTCATTGTCTTGCGCATATGAAGGCTCTAATAGCCATGATTCATTTTTTTCTAAAGACTCAAGAGCTTTTTTAAGATTACCAGAAACTTTATTTGCTAAAGTTCCAATTCTATTTTTGAAATCCCAAACAGAACCAACACTCATAGAAGAAGCTGTATCAATTAAAGCTTTTTTGAAATCTTCATCATAATAAACTTCTTCTTCTAATACTAATAGTGAAGTTGCAGAACATTTTTGACCTGAATTTCCAAAGGCACTATTACAAATATTTTTTACAGCTTGTTCTCTATCTGCCATATTTGTAACAATTGTTGCATCTTTTCCACCAGTTTCAGCTGTTAAGAATAAATCAGGTCTTGTTTTTAGCATTGAAGCTGCTGTATCTTCTCCACCTGTTAAAATAACAAAGTCAACATCTTTATTTGCAATTAAATGCTCACCTGCAAGGGCACCTGCACAAGGAACAAATTGAAGTGTATTTTTTGAAATACCAGCATCCCAGAAACATTTACACATTTCATAAGCAGTTAGAGCTGCAACAGAAGCAGGCTTGATAATAACTGTATTTCCAGAAGCTAAGATAGCTGCAATTCCACCTAATGGAATAGCAACAGGGAAATTCCATGGTGGAATTACAACACCAACACCCTTACCTGTAAACTCTAAATTTTCATACTTTTCAAAATATTGTGCACTATATGGATAGAACTCTAAGAAGTCTACAGCTTCAGAAACTTCAACATCAGTTTCAGTAAATACTTTACCAACTTCAGCAGCAGCAACTCCAATTAAATCATCTCTTCGCTCTCTCACTTTTATAGCAACTGCTTTTAAAGCTTCATGTCTTTGTGAATGAGATAATGCTCTCCATCCATCAATATCAGCCTTCGCAACTTCAACTGCTTTTTTTAAGTCTTCAGCATTTGCAGTTGCAAATCTACCAGCTAGAACACCCTCTTTTATTTGTGATTTATCAATTGCATCAACTATTTTTCTATCTTCAACTATATCAATTCCTGCTACAACTATTGGAGCTATTTGGTGAACTGTATCTTTTGTAAATTTCCATTTTTTAACAATATTTCTAGCCCACTCTTGGTTTGCTGGTAATACGAAATCTGTATCAGCTTCTGCATGATAATGTTTAGTATCATAAGATGAATTTGAGAAGTTTGAGAAATCTTCTTCTAATCTATTTTGTTTTCTTTTTGCACCAACAAATGATGTTTTTTCTTTTTCAAAAGATTGAATAAATAACTCTTTTTGCATCTTCCAATCACGTGAACCAACTGTTAATCCAAATGAATATCTAATAAAGTTATTTGGACCTGTATTTTCATCAAGTCTTCTAACAAGATATGCAATTGCATTTGTAAACTGCTCTTTTGAAGCTGTTGGAGCATATAAAATTACATCTTTAGTAATTTCTTTAATAGCAAGTCTTGAAGCTTCACTCATTCCTTCTAACATTTCTAATGTATGATAAGCACTTGTTCCATTTTCACGTGCATATTCAACTGCAAATGCTAATTCAAAAAGATTATGAGAAGCTGTTCCTATATGCATAAATGGTGCATTATCAGGAAGTAATGCATATTTTGCCATTCTTTTATAGTTTGAATCTGTATCACTTTTATCAGTATAAGTTACCATTTCCCAATGTTTCTGAGATGCTTCTGTTTCTTCCATTTCCATATTAGCACCTTTTACAAGTCTAAATTTAATAGGAGATCCACCATTTTTTACTCTATTTCTAGCCCAATCACATAAATCTTTTTGCCAGTTAAATGAATCTGGTAAATATGCTTGTAAAACAATACCTGCATATAAATCTTTAAATTCTGGTTTTTCTAGCGTTCTTTTAAATACTTCAACAGTAATTGCTAAATCTCTATACTCTTCCATATCAAGGTTTATAAATTTATTTGATTTCTTTCCATCAAATCCAACATAAGAATATTTTTTTGCTTGTGCATAAATTTGTGATAATTTTTCAACTAATACTTCAACTGTATGTTCAAAATTTAATGCAGAAATTTGAGAATATATTGTAGAAATTTTGATAGAGATATAATCAATATTTGGATTAGTTAAGGCATTAAGATATTTTTCCATTCTCTCTGCTGCTTCAACTTCACCAAGCACAACTTCACCAATAAGATTAATATTTACTCTTGTACCTTCACTTTTTCTTTTTACTAAGTGTTTGTTAAATACTTCTTTTTCACCTTTGATTACAACAGTTTTTGTATCTTCTCTAATTTGATTTACAAACATTGGAACTGCTAAATTAGGAAGGAATTTCCCAAAGTTTTGGAATAACCATAAAAGTGTTTTATCTTTAGTTGTAAAGAAATGTGCCATTCCATGTTTTTCTAATAAAAAACATATTTGATCAGCTATTCTTGCATTTGAATCACATCTAAATGCTTGGTCCATTAGTTCTATTAAAAGTGCTTTATCTTTTGGATGTTCAAGCATTTTATTCATTTTTACATAAAACTCTCTATCAAAATCACTAACAAGTTGTGTTGCTCTATTTTGCCATTTCTCAGCTAGTACTACTGCTGAATCTATTATTTCTCTTTCGTTTCTCATATCTTATCCTTAAATTAATTGAATATTAATCAAATTTTAAGTAGTTTAAGACGCACGCTTAAATGTGTCAATGCAGGGGAAAACCGCCAAGTACATCCCCTGTTTACTACTTAAACACTTTCCTGTTTACTTAATGCTTTTTACCTAAATAGGCTTCTTGAATTGTTTTAGAGTTCAATAATTCTTCCGCTGTTCCTTCGTGTGTGATTTTTCCAACTTCTAATACATAAGCTCTGTCTGCTAACTTTAATGCTGCTTTTGCATTTTGTTCTACTAATAAAACAGTAACACCACTTTGAGCTATCTCTTTTACTGCTTTAAAAATTGCTTTAATTAAAATAGGAGCTAAACCTAAAGATGGTTCATCCAAAATCAATAATTTTGGTTTTGACATAATAGCTCTTCCAATTGCAAGCATTTGTTGCTCACCACCACTTAAAGTTCCAGCAAATTGTTTTTTTCTCTCTTTTAGTCTTGGTAAAATATCATATATCCAAGCTAGTGTTTCCTTATCATGGTCTTTTAATGTATAAGCACCCATCATAAGATTTTCTTCAACTGTTAATGTTCCAAAAACTCTTCTTCCTTCAGGTGAATGTGACATTCCAAGAGTTACAATATCATGAGCTTCACATTTAGTAATATCATTTTTATCAAAAATAATATTCCCTGATTTTGCTTTTAAAAGTCCAGAAATTGTCTGTAAAGTTGTAGTTTTACCAGCACCATTAGCACCTAAAATAGTAACTACTTCACCTTTTTTAACATGAAGTGAAATCCCTTTAATTGCTGTAACTGCTCCATAAGATACATGAAGATCACGTATATCTAATAATATTTCATTATTTACCATTTTCTTCATCCTCCTCATCATCAGTTCCAATATAAGCTTCAATTACCCTTGGGTCATTTTGAACAAAATCAGGCTCACCTTGAGAAATCTCTTTTCCAAAGTTAATAACTGTAATATAATCAGTTAATTTCATAACCATCTCCATATCATGTTCAATCATCATAATACCAAGTCCCATCTCTTTAATTTTTAAGATGATATTTGTAAGTTCTATTGTTTCATTTTCATTAAGTCCAGCTGCTGGTTCATCTAATATTAGAAGTTCAGGTTCAGCTGCTAATGCTCTTGCCATTTCAATTTTTCTTTGATTTCCATATGACAAATCACCAGCTGGTGTATTTGCATATTTAGTTAAGCTAAAAAACTCCATTAGTTCTTCAACTTTTTTCCACTGTTTTAATTCATCTTTTTTATAAAAAGGTGTGTGAATAATTGAGTGATACCATTTTTGTTTCGATTTTGTATGACATCCAGCAATTATGTTTTCAGCAACACTCATCTCTTTAAATAATCTAATATTTTGAAATGTTCTTAAAACTCCCCTTTGAGCAATTTTATGAGGTTCCATTCCTGTAATGTTTTCACCTTTGTATTTAATAGTTCCCTTTTCAGGAGTATAAATACCTGTTACACAGTTAAAAAGTGTAGTTTTTCCTGCACCATTAGGACCAATAATTCCATATATTTGACCTGGTTTTACCTTGATTGTTAAATCATCAATAGCAACTAAACCATGAAAGAATTTTGAAACATTTTCTATTTCTAATACATATTTCATTATTTTGTCTCCTTCAATTTAGCTGCTTTTCTTTTTAAGAACTTTGGTATATTTCCAAAAGTAGCTGGCCATACACCATTTGGTCTTAAAATCATAGTTAATACCATCGCTGCTCCAAAGATTAAATATCTTGATTCTTTAAACTCTGTAAATAACTCAGGTAATACAAACATTACAAATGTTCCAATAATAATTCCAGGAAGTGAAGCAGATCCACCTACTAAAACGATTGCAAAGAACATAACAGATTGCATAAAGTTAAATGACTCAGGACTTACAGCTGAATACTGAATAGCAAATACAGCCCCTGCAGCTCCTGCAATTGCCGCTCCTAAAGCAAAGGCAAATAGTTTGTAATATGAGATATTAATTCCCATAGATTTTGCTGCTATTTCATTTTTATTAATGTAATATAATGCTCTTCCATATTTTGAATTATCAAGATTTCTAATTATAAATAAAGTAATAATCAATAATCCAAAAGCAATATAATAAATCGAAGTATCAGAATATAATTCATATCCAAAAACCCTAACAACATCAATTCCAAATATACCATTTGGACCACCAGTTAAATCAAATACATTATTCTTTAAAACC
>JAHIWE010000157.1 GCA_018816105.1 bacterium
ACGTATAAACATAATTAATTGTAGCAAATTTTTGACATAATTCTAATATCTAGACACCCTTATCTAAAATATTAATACCTTAGTTATGGGCTTTATTAAAGGTTGCAATCAATTTCTTGTGTTTTTTGAGAAAGTCAAGAATTATTGGTTTTTCAGGAATTGTAACTGGTATTGCTTTAGGTTTTATTGGTTATTGGCTTTTAGATAACTTTGACATTGTAACATTACCTGCTGATGTTTATGGTAGTGCTAAACTTCCACTTGACTTAGCAATGAGTGATTTTATTTCTATTATTGTGGGTGCTGTTATTATTGTACTTGTTTCATCTTATTATCCAGCTTCTAAAGCTACAAATATAGATGTAATTGACGTTTTAAGAAATGAATAACAAATAAATAAGCCTTTTATTCTAAGGGCTTATTTATCATTTTCTCTTTATTTTCTATCTCTTCTTTAGTCTCTTTTCCAGTTATAAAATCCAAAAGCATAGAAGGTGAACTTAATATTCTTTTTGCAATATTAACAGGCACACTAAAGGCATCTTTTGTAAGGTTTGTAGAGATCTTAGGATTGTTTATATCTCCAAATAAATTTACTTGTGTTTCTACTCTATTATTACTTCCCAATAAAACGTAGTTTACAACAGGAATGATTCCTACTATTTTTGAATAATCTTTTAAAAATATAAGTTTAATATCAGAGTTAAGAGTCATTGTTTTTAAATCAACTTTCCCTTTTCCATCAAAATCAATTCCATTTCCAACAGTAACTAATTTTTTAATATCTAAAAGCTCTTTGTCTTTGCTGTAATTGAACTCTAGTACACCATTTACTATCTTGTAAGCTGTTAGATTAAATCCTGTGTTAGTTGCCATTCCAACAAGTGACGGAAGGGCTAGAAGTGGATTTATAAGAGCAGGAGAAGTGTGTATAAAAATCAAAAGATTATTTATAATTGCTAAATCATCAATATTACTATTTTCAATAATGATTTTTCCATTTAAATCATTTATATCTCCATTTGCTAAGAATAATATCTTTCCACCTTTAAATACATTTTTATTAAAAATTGCATTAACAAACTCATCACTTATATCAGTTGAATAAATATCAATTTTTTTATCTTTTGACTCTTTTATTGTGATGTCTGTTTTTTTATGTTTTAAATTTATATATTTACTATTGTCAGTTAATCTTATTTCAAAATTATCTGTCATAAACTTATATTTCTCATTTATAAAAATATTAGAATTTTTTGCTTTTATATTTAGATTTTTACTCTCTTTCTTATCAATATTCTCTTCTTTTGTATCAGAAATTGTATGATAAACATCATATCCATCAAGCTCTAGAAATATTGCATGATTCTTTAATTCTAATTTTAAATCATCATTTTTTGTATTTAATGTTGTTAAATCTTGTGTATAAACTCCACTTAATGATAACTCTTTTACAGGCTTATTATTTTTTCTTAGTGGAATATCAAGGTTACTAACTAAGGCATCAAAATCTATTTGATCTTTTTTAATATATACTTTTGCATTTCTTATTTGATATGTTTCATCATCAATTTTTAATTTGCTATTATCTAAATAAATAATCATATTTTTAGAAAATTTGTTATTTTGTTTTTTAGTATCAATTAGAACATCTAAATCTTTTAAAAATATTTTTAAATCATCTTTTATAGCTAATTTAATTGTTCCATCAGTTGATTCAATAGAGATATTTTTATCTTCAATCAAACCCTTGATATCTAAATTTTTCACAAAAATTCCATCTTTCTGTAAAGGAAAATCCAAACCTTTTATACTTGCCGTAAAATTAATATTTTTATCATCTTTAATAACTAAAGAGATATTTCCATCTTTTATATTTACATCTTTTAAAAGTTTTGAATATGGATAAATTTTTGAAAGATCTTTAATATCCACATATACCAAATCAGATATTTTAATACTAGTATCTAAATCTTTTAATTCAATATTTGTTTCTTTATTAAAATCCAGTGAAATAGGTGTAGTTTTATTTTGAACATGAACAATTTTTTCACCATCATCTTTACTAATTAAAAAAGATTTAATATCTGCTGTTCCTTGTGATTTTAAAGTTCTTGTATCAATACTTAAATTAACATTTGCATCTATCATATTTTTATGTTTAAAATCTGCATTTTTAACTTCTACTATTGATCCATCAAGAATAACTTCTGCGCTTTTAGATGAAAATGCAAATTTATTTATAAAAATCTCTGCATCACTTAATAAAAATATTCCTTTAGTAGTCATTGGTTTTGATTCTTCATATGGAAAGATTAAAGTCAATGCCGCATCTGTGTTTCCACTTTTTTGAACTAAAGGAAGATTGATATTGTAAGCTTTTAATATGTCTAAAATATCTTTATCCAATTTACTATTTGCTTTTATGCTTACTTCAACAGCACCATTTTGAGAACTTGCAATATCATGAATAGCAACATAACTTCCATCTAAATTTTTACCTTTAAAAATAGGCTCAATTAAGTTTAATTGCAATTTATTATTTTCAAAAGTTACATCCAAACTTTTTGTAGTAATTACATCTAGATCTTTATGAAATCTAATTTTTGCAGCATCAATTTGTGCTTTACCTTGTAATGATTCTTCTATAATTTGATTTTTTTCTAAGTCAAATTCTCCATAAAATTCTTGAAGTTTTAACTCACCTTCAACATTATCATACATCCATTCTTCAGCAATAAGGGGTAAATCTAGAAATCTTTTTAAAAATTTTAAACTTTTAAAAGGCTCAGAAACTAAATAAAATTTAGCTAGTTTTTTTGTCATATCAATATTTATATCACCTTGAATATCTTGATAATATGCCTTCCCATAATAATTTAATTTTTCATTAAAATAATCAATCTTTAGTTTACCATCTAAAAGTAATTCTATATCTTTTAGATATAAAGAATATAGCTCAAAAACAACTTGATTAGAGGAAATATCGACTTTTGAAGAGATATTTACAAATTTATTATCTAGGTATAAACTATTTTCATCTAAAATTATTTTAAACTCATTATCGTCTATTTTTAATCTTTCAATATTTATACTTTGAAACAATTTAAGCACTTTAGGTAATAATGAAATATCTTTTTTTAAATCCTCAAATGAGCTTTGAGTTTTACTCTTTTTTGACTTATATTCGATATTTTCAATATTTAAAATAAGTTTTTTATCCATTTTAATATAGAATTGCGAAATTAAAATATTAGAAAAAGAGAAAGAGTCAATTTTTATGCCAGAATACAGAACTGTGAATAGTGAAATTATTATTAAAAAAAGAGAAACAAAAAGAAGTTTAATCATCTTCAACATTATAGATTTTATCCTTATTAGTTTAATTGTTGTTTTATTTTATGTGACGATGCCATTAACTTCTACAAAGGTATTGTTCATTCCTAAAGGCAGTACTAGCGGAATTATAGCATACTTAAATAAAAGTGGCTTTGAGATGAATAACCTTGATACCGTAATTGTAAAATCAATGGGTTATATTCAAAGTGGATGGATTGACATCAATGAACATAAAATAACAAAAATGGACTTTTTATATAAGTTAACAAATGCAAAAGCAGCACTAAAGGCAATCACTTTGATACCAGGAGAAACATCTTATATTTTTTTAAAAAGATTAGCATATGAATTTAATCTTTCAGAAGAAAAATTAACTCAAATTTATAATGAATATGCTTTTAAAGCTGATGGGAATATTCTAGCAGATACATATGCTCTTCCTTTGGGAATGAAAGAAGATCATATGATTTTTTATCTTTTTTCTCAAACAAATAAAAAGTATGAAGAATTTTCAAAAAAGATATTTGGAATATATGACAAAAGAAAATGGTATTACTATTTAAGTTTAGCTTCAGTTATTCAAAAAGAAGCTGCAAGCATAAATGAGATGCCTATTGTTTCAAGTGTAATTCACAATAGATTAAAAAGTGGTATGAAACTTCAAATGGATGGAACATTAAACTATGGTGAATATTCAAATGTAAAAGTAACAGCTCAAAGAATCAAAGACGATGATAGCCCTTATAATACTTATAAAGTAAATGGTTTACCAAAAGATCCTATTTGTGCAGTAAGCCTAGATGCTATAAAAGCAGCAATATTTCCTGTAAAAAGTGATTATCTATATTTTGTTAGAGATAATAGTAACGGTTTACATAAATTTTCAAAAAACTATATGGCACATATTAATAATATAAATGCAAATGTTGGTGTTGAAAAGAATTATTCTAAAGTAAAAGAGAATGAAACCCAAATAGACAAAGAAGCAAAAGATATTATGAAAACAGATGTAAGTGATCAAAAACCAGCTTCAATCAAAGATCTATTCAATAGTATAAATTAACTAATTGTGAAAAATTGAAACAATCAATTTTTCACAACTTTAAATATAACAACTTTCAATTTTCTGAAACAATAATGTAGGTATTATGTAAGCAACATTAAAATTCAAATTTAGGAAACAATATGTCAAAAATCATTTACACAAAAGTTGATGAAGCACCAGCTTTAGCAACATACTCTTTTTTACCAATCATTAAAGCATTTACAAAAAGTTCTGGTATTGAAATGGTTACAAAAGATATTTCACTTGCTGGAAGAATTTTAGCTAACTTCCCTGAAAACTTAAAAGAAGACCAAAAAATTGGTGATGATTTAGCAGAACTTGGTGCATTAACTCAAGATCCATCAGTTAATATTATTAAATTACCAAATGTTTCAGCTTCTGTTCCTCAATTAAAAGCAGCAATTGCTGAATTACAAGCAAAAGGTTATGATGTACCAAATTATGATGCTAGTGAAGAAATTACTGCTAGATATTCAAAAATTTCAGGTTCTGCTGTTAATCCAGTATTAAGAGAAGGAAATTCAGACAGAAGAGCTCCAAGTGCTGTTAAAAACTACGCAAAAGCTAATCCTCATAGAATGGGTAAATGGACAAAAGAATCTAAAACTGATGTTGCATTTATGAATTCAGGAGATTTCTATGGTTCAGAATTATCTAAAACTTTTGAAGAAGCAGATGATTTAAAAATTTCTTTTATTGATGCAAAAGGAACAGAGTCTGTATTAAAAGCTTCTACAAAAGTTATTGCTGGTGAAATTATTGATGCAACAACTATGAGTGCAAAAGCTTTAAAAGAGTTCTATGCAGAAGCTATTGAAAGAGCTAAAAAAGAAAATGTATTATTATCATTACACTTAAAAGCTACAATGATGAAAGTTTCTGATCCAATTATGTTTGGATTTGCAGTTGAAGTATTCTTCAAAGATTTAATAGCTAAACATGCTGATTTATTCAAAGAATTAGGTGTTAACTTTAATAATGGTTTAGGTGATTTATACTCTAAACTAGACAAAGTTGATGCGTGCGTAAAAGCTGAAATTGAAGCTGATATTGCAGCTGTTTACGCGGTTCAACCAAGACTTGCAATGGTTAACTCTGCTAAAGGAATTACTAATTTACATGTACCATCAGACGTTATTGTTGATGCTTCTATGCCTGCTATGATTAAAGGTGGTGGGAAAATGTGGAATGCTGATGATAAAGAAGAAGATACAATAGCTATGATTCCTGATAGATGTTATGCACAATCTTTCAAAGCTGTAATTGATGATTGTAAAGCAAACGGGACATTAGATGTTAAAACAATTGGAACTGTTCCAAATGTTGGTTTAATGGCTCAAAAAGCTGAAGAGTATGGTTCACATGACAAAACTTTCCAAGCTAAAGAAAATGGAAAAATCGTTGTTACAAATAAAGCTGGAGAAACTGTATTCAGTTTTGACGTTGAAAATGGTGATATTTTCAGAATGTGTCAAGCTAAAGATGCACCAATTCAAGATTGGATTAAATTAGCAGTTACTAGAGCTAGATTATCTAATACTCCTGCAATTTTCTGGTTAGACCCAGCAAGAGCACACGATGCTGAAATGATTAAAAAAGTTAATAAATACTTACCAACTCATGATACATCTGGATTAGATATTTCTATTATGACTCCTGTTGATGCAACTTTAAAATCATTAGAAAGAATGAGAGCAGGACTTGATACAATTTCAGTTACTGGAAATGTTTTAAGAGATTATAACACTGACTTATTCCCAATTTTAGAGCTTGGAACATCTGCAAAAATGTTATCAATCGTTCCATTAATGCAAGGTGGAGGATTATTTGAAACTGGTGCTGGTGGATCTGCTCCTAAACACGTTCAACAATTTGCTGAAGAAGATTATTTAAGATGGGATTCATTAGGTGAATTTATGGCACTTGCTGCTTCATTTGATCACTTAGGAAATACTCAAAATAATGCGAAAGCAAAAGTTTTAGCTGATACTTTAGATAAAGCAACGGGAACTTTCTTAATCAATGACAAATCTCCATCAAGAAAATTAGGTCAAATTGATAATAGAGGAAGTCATTTCTATTTAGCTATGTATTGGGCACAAGAATTAGCTGCTCAAACTGCTGATGCTGATTTAGCTGCTGAATTTGCACCAATTGCAAAAGCTATGACTGATAATGAAGAAAAAATCGTTTCTGAATTAGTTGCAGTTCATGGAAACAGTGTTGATATGGGTGGATATTACTTACCAGATGATGCTAAAACATCAGCTGCTATGAGACCTTCTGCTACATTAAACGCAATTATTGGATAATAACTCCAAACGATAAAAGAGAAGATTTTTTCTTCTCTTTTTCTTTTTTACCCTAATCAAAATACAAAAATTTCTCCCATATACAAATAAAAGCTAAGAGCTAAACTGTTATAATACTTTTAATTATAAAATCAATAAAGGCTTATTTTGAATAATAAAAGAGTAGGAATTGTAGGAGTTGGAAATGTTGGTGCAACATTAGCCTTCACACTTGCAACAAAAAATATATGTTCATCACTATTATTAAAAGATCTTAGAGAAAATATCGTTCAAGCAATGGCTCTTGATATTTCACAAGCAACAAACGCTGCAAAAAGTAAAACAATAGTTCAATCTTGCATTAAAGATGAAGAGTTTAAAGATTGTGATATTGTGGTAATAACAGCTGGAATCGCCAGAAAACCAGGTATGAGCAGAGATGATTTACTTCTAACAAATGCAAAAATTATGACATCAGTAATCAATAGTATTACAAAATATAATCCAAATGCAGTAATTATAATAGTTTCAAATCCCCTTGATGCGATGGTATACACAGCACTAAAAGCTTCAAATTGGCCAAGAAATAAGATAATTGGAATGGCAGGAATTTTAGATAGTGCAAGAATGGCTCACTTTATATTTGAAAAACTAGGATATGGTCAAGGTCAAATAGAAGCTTCTGTTATGGGTGGACACGGGGATGATATGGTTCCACTTGCTGATTTTTCTACGGTTGATGGAGTAAATCTTAGTGAAGTTTTATCAAAAAAAGATATAGATGATATTGTGTTTAAAACCAAAAATGGTGGCGCACAAATTGTAAAACTTCTAGAAACTGGCTCTGCTTATTATGCACCTGCATATTCAACAACTTTAATGATAGAAGCTATTTTAAATAATAAAAGAGAAGTTTATCCTTGTGCTGTTAGACTAGAAGGTGAATATGGCTACTATAATATTGTTTCAGGTGTTCCAGTTATGCTTGGAAGTAATGGAATTGAAAAGATTATAGAACTAAATTTAAAAGATGAACAAAAAAATCAATTTTCAAAATCAATAGCATCAGTTCAAGAGTTAGTTGATACCCTTGAAAATAAGTTTTTCAACAATATACTTTAACAATAAAATAAGGAGTAAATTATGAAACAAACATTTGAAGTTTTAAATGTAAAATGTGGAGGATGCGCTAGTACTCTTACAAAATCACTAAAAGATGAATTTGGAGAAGTAAGTGTAGATTTAGAGGTAACTCCTCGAAAAATAACACTTGATATACAAGATAATAAAATTGAAGCTTTAAAAATAAAATTAAGAAAATTAGGATATCCCTTAACTACAGATGAACTAAGTGGTTTTGAAAAAGCTACAACAACTGCAAAAAGCTTCGTTTCTTGTGCAATTGGAAAATTTGACGTAGCAACAAGTAAGTAATTTATATTTAAAAACAACAACTACAAAAACTCTAATTTTTTTTATTGAAGATATAAATTTATCTTCAATAAAATAAAAAACCCTCCATTTCAACACTTCATAAACAACTTATAACCCTACTTTAGATAAAATACCGCCCTTTATGAAAACAAATAAAATCTAGTAAATTTAGGTAGAAAATATGAAAGTAGTTACAGGCGTAGTTGGTAATGATATTCACGTAGTTGCAAACAGACTTATTGATATATCATTACAAGCAAGAGGATTTGAAGTATTTAACTTAGGTGTTAATACATACCTTGAAGAGTTTATAGATGCAGTTATTGAAACAAATGCAGATGTATTACTTATATCTTCACTAAATGGTGAAGCTGAAGGTTGGTGTAGAGAACTAGGTATTTTAAAATCAAAATACAAAAACTTAAAAGATGTTGTATTTATGATTGGTGGGAATTTAGCTGTTGGTGAAGGAGATGCAAGTGTTCTTGTACCAAAATTCAAAAACTATGGTTTTGATTTAGTATTTCACCAAGTTGACCTAAACACTGGACTTGATGAACTAGAAAAATATTTAAAGGAGAGAAATTGAGTTTACTTCAAGAAGAACGAAATATAATCGTTCAAAATAAGTATGCAGATAATTTTGATTTTGCAGAAATTGAAGAGTTTATAAAAGGCGCTTCAAAAAATCTATTTATTTCTCATCATTTTAAGAACAAACAAAAAATGTTAGTTCAACCTCGTGGTGGATTTCCAACTTATAAAAAAATGTTTTCATTATATGAATTTTTTAATGAAGCAAATGTTGATGTATTACCTTGTACTATTGATTCAAATACAAGATTAAATGACTATGCAACAAGTGCAAAAATGCTAAAACTTTCAGAAGAAAATGAAGTTGATATGCTAAATGGTTATCCACTTGTAAATCATGGTTATAGAACTACTAGAAAAATGATGACACATTTTGATAAACCAATTAGCTTGCGACATGGAACTCCTGATGCTAGACTTTTAATTGAAACTGCCTTAGCTTCTGGTATTTTTGAAATTGAAGGTGGGCCTATTACTTACCTTTTGCCATATTCAAAAAACTTTCCACTTGATAAAGCATTTATGTATTGGAAATATGTTGAAAGAATCTGTGCTAACTACTCAAAACTAAATGAACCAATCAATAGAGAATCATTTGGACCACTAACTGCAACTTTAGTGCCACCTTGTATTACTATTGTTATTCAACTTTGTGAAATGCTTTTATCACTTGAAGAAGGTGTAAAATCTTTCTCCGTATCTTTCTCACAAACTGGATCTATGATTCAAGATATAGTAACTGCTAATGTTTTACGAAAAATGGCAAAACATTATGCAGAACAAATCGGATGTGGTGATGCTATGATTAACTTAGTTTACCACCAATGGATGGGAGCATTTCCCTCAAATAAAGATTATTCAGAATCATTAATTAATACTTCAACTGTAATTGCTTCAATGGTGAGAGCTGATAAAATCATTACAAAAACAAGAGATGAAGCTTTTGGAATTCCAACACGTGAATCAAATGCAAAAACAGTTGCAAATACACAATATACTCTAAGAATGTTACAAGGTATTCCAAATATCACAGATGAGCAAGAAGAAGAGATAGTAACAAGTGAAGTAATGTCTATTATGGAAGCTGTATTTAATGATAAAGCGGACACATTATGGAGAAAAGTATTTAACTGTATTAAATCAGGAATCATCGATGTTCCTTATTCTCCACATATTATCAACCACAATGAAGTAGTAACTGTGCGAGATAAAAATAAAAATATCAGAATCATTAAAAAAGGAAATCTTCCAATTAGTGATAGATGTTTTGAATATGAAAAATCTCAATGTGATTTAAACAAAGATGCTTCATCAATAGTAAATGATATTATTCATGATATAGGAATTATGCAATGAGCCAAAATAGATTATTAATAGACGTTGGAAGTACATATTTTAAAGTTTGTGCAAATAACCAAGTTGAGCAACATTTTAGAGATTTTAATAAAGACATTTATGATGATTTATTATCAAAATGTTCTGATACTATCACTAAATTCAAAAAAGATGAAGTATTTATTTGTTCATCAGCAAATGGTGGATTAACTACACTTATTATTGGTGTTACAAACTCTTTTTCATTAAAATTTGCTACAAATATTGCTTATAACTCAGGAATTAATATTATAAATACTGTTTTATACCAAGATATTGATACAAGTTCAATTCCTAGTGATTTAATTGATGTTGTCATTATTGTTGGTGGAATAAATAGTGTTGATAATGTTTTTGATGAAAAATTATTTAACTATTTAGCTAACTTAAACTACTCAAATGTAGTTTTTGCAGGAACAGTAAAAGATAGAGATTATTTAACTTCAAAAATTGAAAACTTAGTAATAGTTGAAAATATTATTAATAATAAACTACACGTTGTTGAAGAGCCTTTAAAAAACTATTTAACAAATCTTTATCAAGCTGATATTGAGGGGAAAGAAGATATTAAACATCTATATGATTTAACTTCAAATCAAATATTTTCAACTCCATATATTGTAAATAAAACTCTACCTTTTATAGATAGTAAATTTGCAGCTGTTAATCCATTTATTTTAATAGATATTGGAGGAGCAACAACAGATATTCACTACTCTAAAGATTTATCTTATGATAATATGGTAACAGAAAATGAATACGATAGATTGGTTTTCAAAAAACTTGGAGTTTTTAAATCAAAAGAGTCTTTGATATTTGCAGCTAAAAATAATGAGTTTGTTTATGAATTATTAGCACATTTAAAAGTTACAGAAAATATTTTCAATGAAGACTCACCAAAATCATTGAGAATTTTAATGCAATTAGCAATTTTTCTTGTTTTATATAAAGTTTCTGAAGCACATCCTTTATATATAAAATTAAAGTTAAATTTACTAAAATCAATTGTATTAACAGGTGGTATAACAAAAGTATTAAGTTTTGAAGAGGCTGAGGATATTATTTCATTTTTCTATAAAAAGATTTTAACTTCAGATATTCACCCATCAATTATCATGGATTCAAATTATGATATTTGGACACTTGGTATCACACAACAATAAAGGGATAAAAGATGTCAATAAACTGTATTAGAACATTAATAGAAGATGCAAATGTATCAAACCCAGAAAAGATTGCATTAGTTTTTGGAAATGAAAAACTTACATATGCTGAACTTTTTACTAAAGTAAATCAAATTGCTTATTATTTAACTGAGCTTGATTTACCAAAGGGAAGTAGAATTGGTCTTTATTCAAATAAAGGAATAGACCAAGTAATTGCAATACTTGCAATTTTATCAACAAACTATGTATTAGTTCCATTAACAAAACTACTAAAACCTGAGCAAGTTGAGTATATTATTGGTGATTGTGATATTAAGTGTATCATCACTGATAAAATTAAACTTGAATCAATTGAAGAGATTAAATTTAATGGGCATATTATCTCTTATGAAACTAGTCATAAAGATTTACCATCTTTTGAAGAGATTTATAAGTATTATAATAAACCATATACTTGTGATGTAAATGGTCATAATAATGCTGTTATTACTTAATCGTTTGGTTTAAGTGGAAGACCAAATGGAATAGTAATCTCTCATAGAAACCTTATAGACTCAGCACGTGTAGTATCTCAATATTTACACCTAGAGCAAGATGATATCATTTCAGGACTTTTAATTTTTAATCTAGATTATGGATTAAATCAAATTTTCTGTTCTTTATATAAAAGAGCAACATTAGCATTACATAGATTTGTATTACCAAGTGATTTTTTCAATCATATTATAAATGACAAAGTTACAGTAATACCATTAATGCCTATTAATATCACTGAAATGTTTGATGAAGA